>NZ_JAVWTF010000008.1:0-42777 GCF_036667855.1 Aurantimicrobium sp.
CATTACACACTTCCCCGCGTAACAGGTCCCCGCTGAACTTTGACTAACGCAAATTTGATTCGTAGAGTTCAGCAATGAGTGAATCTCCGAAAAGTCTCATCACAGCACGTTATGCCGGGGTGCTGTGGGGATTACTCGGAATTCTCGCATTTTCATTCACACTCCCCTTCACCAGGATTGCTGTCGAAACAATCAACCCCTTCTTCATGACCACTGGCCGTGCAGCGCTTGCGGCTCTTTTTGCTCTGGTCGTTTTTTCAGTTGTGAGACCTCAGCGTCCAAACAAGAATCAAGTCATACGGCTGATCATTGTTGCAGCTGGTGTCGTTATCGGATTCCCGCTCTTCACATCTCTCGCGTTGCAGAGCGTTCCCTCAGCACACGGCACTGTGGTTATTGCCTTACTGCCTGCAGTCACTGCACTGTTTGTGGTTATCCGCACTGGAGAACGTCCAAGTTTCCTCTTTTGGGTAGCTTCCATAGCCGGCGCAATCGCAGTAATCGCATTCTTGGCCTTGAGTAATGGGTTCTCAGGCTTTAGTTTGCCTGACATATTCCTTGTTCTAGCGGTCATTTCTGCAGCCATTGGGTATACCGAGGGTGGGTTGCTTTCCCGTGAAGTAGGTTCGTGGCAAACGATCTGTTGGGCATTGATTATCGCCCTGCCAGTGATGGCTCCTCTGACAATCATTAATCTTGCAGTTGTCCCACTGTCTCAGGATCCAATTGCGTGGATGTGCTTCATGTACACCGCAATATTCAGCATGTTTCTGGGTTTCTTCGCCTGGTATCGAGGGCTTGCAATCGGCCCCATGACAACTGTGAGTCAAGTTCAGCTCAGTCAACCTGTCTTCACGCTCATCTGGTCTGCCGTAATCCTCGGAGAGGCACTCACCCCTGACATTCTTATTGGTGGAGCAGTCGTAATTGCACTTGCCTTTACGGCTGTTCGTGCACGGGTCAAAACCACTACTCCCCTATCCTTATCAAGTGATGACGCGAACACGACCGAGTAATCGAGCCTGGTACTGGGCCATCTTCACGTGTTTCTTCTTGCAGGGTGCTCTCTTTGCGACATGGGCTAGTCGAACTCCTGAGGTGAAGGCCAATTTGGGCCTCAATACTGCTCAAATGGGATTATTTACGCTCATGATGGCTATTGGCTCGTTGTCAGGACTGCTTCTAGGTGGACGTTTTGTTCCCAAAATTGGGGCTAAACGAACAATCCTTATTGCGTATTCCATTTCTGGCCTGAGTTTGTTGTCTCTTGGAATCTTCTCTACCTCAGGAAACCTCATACTTTCAGGCATTTCAATCGCCCTTATGGGGGCAAGCCTGGGAACGGGCGGAATTGCTATCAACTTGGAAAGTGCTGATATTGATCACACTTCCACAAAATCTTTACTTCCTTCATTTCATGGCGCCTATTCAACAGGAAATCTTGGCGGAGCAGCTTTAGGTACTTTCCTGATTTTCATCGTTGTTCCGATTCCCCTCCAATTTGCAGCAATTGGTTTGGGGTTTATAGCTGTCGCGTGGTTTGCCTCCCGTTCGATTCCTCATGATTCTGGCAAATCAATCAAAGAGGACATGTCAACTGCTGAAATCGCAACTATTCCTACAAGATCAGAAAACATCAAAGCAATGCGAGATCCTCGTGCGATTCGGATTTCGTTTATCGTTCTGGGTTTTGCTCTAGCTGAAGGTGCCGCAGCAGCGTGGCTCCCCATCTCGTTGACGGCAACAGGCATGACAGACGCAGCAGCGGCTGGGTGTTACACAATGTTCGCCGCAGCAATGGCTATCGCCCGTCTTGCCGGTGGTCCAGTAGTTGATCGGCTCGGTCGCTCTCGAATCCTTCTACTCATGGGATCTTTAGCGATAAGTGGAATTGTTATTGTGATGCTGACGAACACCATTCATATGCCCTACTTGGGCTCATTCTTATGGGGACTGGGTTGTTCTATGGGCTTCCCGTTGTGTGTATCGGCGATTACAGATGAAAAGCGTTTTGCCCAAACGCGCGTTCAGATGATTTTCCTAACTGCAAATTTCGCAGGACTTACAGGTCCCCCGCTTCTCGGTGGACTAGGACAAGTTTTTGGCCTATTCACAGCGTTTGGTTTGCCTGTTGCGTTGCTGACGGGCGGTCTTTTCGCCAACAAATCAACCAAACCCTTGCAATCTGTCGACGCGCGTCGATAGTTATGGTTCAATATGGCTATGTCATTTGCTCCCGAAACAAAGTCGTTTCGCTCTCAAGCCATTATTCTGTTTGCCTACTTTCTTGTATTTGGCGTCGGTGGAGCCTCGTGGCTCGTTCGACTTCCTGATGTACGCAGTTACATCAACGTCTCAACCGCGGTCCTAGGTTGGGTACTTTTTGCTGGTTCCGTAGGTGCTCTAACTTCACTACTTTTATCGGGACGATTCGTTGCTCGATTTGGTGCAAGAAATGCTGTGGTTGTGGGTTTCACCGTCTTGGGAGTCGGACAGATCATTCAAGCATTTTCACTTGTGGGCGAGTCCCCAATGGGCGTTGCTTTAGGTGGCCTCGTTTCTGGTCTGGGTTATGGAATTGGAGACGTGGGTATCAACGTGGAGGGCGCAGAGCTTGAAAAACTGCGCGGAAAGAGCCTTCTCCCCCAGCTCCATGGCGCTTATAGCCTGGGTGCATTATTGGGTGCAGGTATTGGAACTCTGGCGATTGTGACTCACTTTTCGCTGGTAGTCCAAATGATCACAATTGCGTGCATCACCACCGCAATAGCGTGGTTCACCTATCGTCAACTCCCCGCTTCTACTGGCAAAACTCATGTTGTTGTTAGTGGAGAAAAATCACAACGTGAACCTGTCGTTCTTTCAAAGAGAATCTTGTTCCTTGGCCTCGGAATCATGGGACTTTCCCTTGCAGAGGGTGGTTCGAATGACTGGCTAGCGCTCTCAGTAGTTGACGATTACAAACTCGACACCACAACCGCTGGTATTACCTTCGCCATCATGACGTTAGCTATGGTGATTACCCGATTTTCTGGAGGTCGTCTCGTCGATCGTTTTGGGCGGGTATTCGCTCTGAGAACACTTGGTATTGCTGGTGTGGCGGGCATCTTGATTGTCATCCTCTCCCCCACTATTTACTTCGCATGGATCGGTGCAGCTTTGTGGGGTGCGGGAGTAGCGCTTGGATTCCCACTGTTCATTTCGGCAGCAGCTGACGGGGAAAACTCTTCTCAACGAGTCGCCACTGTCACAACCTTTGGATATGCCGCATTCTTGGTCGGTCCTCCTCTGCTGGGATTCCTCGGACAAGCTTGGGGTCTGCTCAATATGTTCTATCTCTTAGCCTTCTTTGTCGCGTGTGCTGTGTATTTTGCCGGTGAAGCAAAACCATTGACTTCGAAATAACAGAACATTTCACGGTTTGCGCTGGTAGGTTTCTGCCATGTCTACGCCACAGTATGTTCTTGCAATTGACAACGGAACCACGAGCACTCGTGCAATTATCTTTGACCATGCAGGAGCAAAGATTGGAACTGGGCAACTCGAAACAACACAGATTTTTCCTCAAAGTGGCTGGGTAGAACACGATCCCATCGAAATCTGGAATAACACCCGAAAGGTCATTGAATTAGCTCTAGAACAGGCCTCACTCACCGCTTCCGACATAGCCGCGATTGGAATCACAAATCAGCGTGAAACCACAGTCATATGGGATAAGACAAACGGTGTTCCCGTATATAACGCCATTGTGTGGCAAGACACCCGCACTCAATCAATCATTGATCGGATTGCCAAAAAGAACCTTTCCGAACCAGATCTCAATCGCTTCAAGTCGAAGACTGGTCTCCCCCTAGCCACCTATTTCGCTGCATCAAAAATCGTATGGATTTTGGAACATGTTGAGGACGTTCGACAACGTGCAGAGTCCGGCTCTCTTGCCTTCGGGACAATAGATTCCTGGCTTGTGTGGAATCTCACGGGTGGAAGTTCTGGCGGTGTTCATGTCACAGACGTGACCAATGCTTCTCGTACCCTCTTGATGGATCTCGAGGCACTTCAATGGGATCCAGAACTTCTTTCGGCTTTCAATATTCCGCCTACCCTGCTCCCCACAATTGTTTCTTCTTCAGAAATTTATGGAACTGCTGTGGAACTACTTCACGGTGTACCCGTTGCCGGCATATTGGGCGATCAACAGGCTGCAACCTTCGGTCAGGCAGCCTTCTCTCAGGGTGAAGCCAAAAACACCTATGGCACGGGAAACTTTCTCATTTTCAATACCGGAGAAGAAATAGTTCATTCTCAGAACGGTCTTCTCACGACAGTCGCCTACAAACTCGGCAAACAGCCAGCGCACTACGCGCTGGAGGGTTCGATAGCTGTTACTGGATCACTCATTCAATGGCTTCGAGACAACCTTGGAATTATCTCTTCGGCAAGTGAAGTAGAAACACTTGCACTCTCTGTTCCCGATAATGGCGGTGCCTATTTTGTCCCCGCATTTAGTGGACTATTTGCTCCGCGTTGGCGACCAGATGCACGTGGTGCCATCGTTGGCCTAACCCGTTATGTGAATAAAGCGCATATCGCTCGTGCAGCCCTAGAGGCAGTAGCCTTTCAAACTCGTGAAGTTCTAGATGCTACGAATGCGGATACAGGGGTACCACTCACGGAAGTTCGTGTGGACGGCGGAATGATTTCCAACGAACTCCTTATGCAATTCCAAGCAGACTTGCTTGGTGTTCCCGTAATCCGTCCTGTTATTGCTGAAACGACAGCACTTGGCGCCGCCTATGCAGCTGGTCTCGCTGTCGGTTTTTGGAGCGGTACCGACGAATTGCGCGCACTGTGGCAAGAACACAAGCGATGGACGCCGCAAATCGATGAAGAAGAACGCCAAAAATTACTCAGAGTATGGAACAAGGCAGTCGAGAAGAGCCTCAACTGGATAGATGACGACTCGGTTCAGTTCTAAAGCTGAGTTGCAGTAATCCACCTTTGGAGCTGTTGAGAAGCCTTACCGGAATCAATGGCATCTGCTGCAACTAGCAACTTCTCTGAAAGACGTTCCGTAATTGGGCGAAGAACCTGTGAAGAGTCCTGAGCAAGGTCATAAGAAACGAGACCTGCAGCAGCATTGAGCAGGACAATATCTCTCACTGCACCCTTGTGACCATCAAGTGTCTGGCGAAGGACTTCAGCGTTGTATCTTGGTTCTCCCCCGCGGAAATCATCCAAACTCGCACGTGGAATTCCTAAATCAGATGGGTCGAGATCGTGTTCAACAATTTGTCCACGTGAGACTTCCCAAATGTGGCTGTGTCCAGTGGTAGTCAGCTCGTCAAGACCATCATCACCCCTGAAAACTAAGGCTGTTGCATCACGTGTACGGAAAACACCAGTAATCAAGGGAACACGGTCTAATTGAGCTACTCCCACTGCTGAGGCTTCTGGGCGGGCAGGGTTACATAGGGGGCCAAGCACATTAAAAATGGTGGGAACGCCTAATTCACGTCGGGTTTCAGCCGCATGGCGGAAACCCGGGTGAAATGCAGCTGCATATGCAAAAGTGATGCCTGTTTCGTTGAGCACATCAGCAACCTGAGTATTGGTCAGATTGAGGTTAATTCCCAGCTCAGAAAGTACATCTGAAGATCCTGAAGCACTGCTGGCTGCTCTGTTTCCGTGTTTGACCACAGGAACTCCAGCAGCAGCAGCGACGATAGCGGCAGTGCTGGAAATGTTGACCGTGTTGTGACGGTCTCCACCGGTGCCAACAATGTCCAGGGCCATAGCAGGCACGGGTAAATCAAGGGCATTGGCTAGAACAGCATCTCGGAAACCAACGACCTCATGTACAGCCTCCCCCTTAGCGCGCAAAGCAATAAGGAAGCCGGCAATTTGAGCATTAGTCGCGTTTCCCGTCACGATCTGATTCATTGCCCATTCAGCTTCCGAAATGGATAAGTCAGTTCCGCTCAGGAGTGCACTGAGCAAATTTGCCCAGGAGATGTTTTCTGCCATAGCTAACAGGGTACTTGCACAGCGTGGCGAGAGTCGATTGCACCCATGAGGAATGTGAATTCCGGCATAATGGAAGGGTGACAGCAGCCACTATTACACCAGCCCCCTTATCGTCTTCTGTGAGTCGACCCAACCCTGTTGCGGTCGGAACAATTGTTTGGCTTGGAAGCGAAGTTATGTTCTTCGCTGGCCTCTTTGCCATCTATTTCACATTGCGCGCAGCAGTGCCCGAAATGTGGGCAGAAGACTCCGCATTGTTGAACTTCCCGTTCTCTTTGACCAACACAATCATTCTGGTTTCATCCTCAGTGACGGCTCAGTTTGGTGTGTTTGCTGCAGAACGACTTCAGTCACGAGCTACTAGTTGGAAACCTTCTCAGTGGGGAATGGTTGAATGGTTCTTCCTCACTTATGTCCTCGGCGCTATCTTCGTGACTGGTCAGGTCTACGAATACGCCATGTTGGTCAGTGAAGGAATTACGCTCAACGGAAATGCTTACGGAACGGCCTTCTACCTGACAACTGGTTTCCACGGTCTTCACGTAACCGGTGGTTTGATCGCCTTCTTGCTCGTCATTGGACGCGCATTTGCTGTCAAGAACTTCGGACACAAAGAAGCAACAAGCGCCATTGTTGTTTCCTACTACTGGCACTTCGTGGACGTGGTCTGGATTGGCCTCTTCCTCGTCATCTACGTACTCAGATAACAAACGGACGGTATTGAACTTCATGCGTAAGAACATGTCTGAATCAAAGGCAGCTCGTCGTAACGGTCGTCGCGGTCAATTGGCTTCTGTCGCCCTCATTCTCATCGGCCTCGTTGCTACCGGTGGTGCATATGCTGCATTCAGTAGCGCCTCTGCCACTGCATCTGTAGATCTCAGCTCCCCTGCTGTCATCGATGAGGGTCAGAAACTCTTTGCTGCTAACTGCTCTACCTGCCACGGACAGCAGGCACAGGGAACCGCCAACGGTCCAAGCCTGATTGGTGTCGGCTCCGCTGCAGTTGATTTCCAGGTTGGTACTGGACGTATGCCCATGCAGATGTCTGGTCCTCAGGCTGAACAAAAGCCAGTTCAGTTCACCGATGAACAGACAAAAGCCCTTGCCGCATATGTTGCTTCACTCGCTCCAGGACCTGCTATTCCTTCACAGTCACAACTTGAAGATGGCAGTGTTTCTAACGGTGGTGAGCTCTTCCGCATCAACTGCGCAATGTGCCACAACGTTGCTGGTGCTGGTGGAGCACTTACAGAAGGAAAGTACGCACCTGAGCTTAAGGGTGTAGCTGCTGTTCACGTATACGAAGCGATGCTGACCGGCCCTCAGAACATGCCAGTCTTCAACGACCTCAACCTCACTCCTGAAGAGAAGAAAGACATTATTTCTTACCTCACTTACATTCAGGAAAACCCTTCAGCTGGTGGTCTAGAACTCGGAAGTTTGGGCCCTGTTTCAGAAGGTCTTTTTCTTTGGGTATTTGGCTTGGGCGCAATCGTAGCCCTCACCGTATGGATTACCGCAAAGTCGAACTAAGACTTTCAGAACGAATTTAGAAAGAATCTGAGGAGAAACATGGCTAAGAACGAGAGTGGCAAAGCCAATATCGTTCCTGCGAACAACGCAGAGGCAACGGGAACAGGTGTTGTAGCACCTGACGCTTTTGTAAACCCTGGTTTGCCCCCGCACCGACCACGCGTTACTGACCTCGATCCCAAGGCAGCTAAGCGTGCAGAGCGTGTTGTTTACACCCTGTTCTACCTATCCATCGCTGCCAGCGTTTTCGCTGTGTACGCATACATGTTCTTCCCCATTGAGCCTGAAAACGTTCACTCGGTGCGCATGAACACCCTGTACTTGGGTCTTGGAATTGCGTTCTCTCTCTTGGCGATTGGTATTGCCGCAGTTCACTGGGGTAAAGCCCTCATGGCAGATAAAGAAGCCATTGACCACCGTCACCCGGTTCGTGGAACTGAAGAAACTCGCGCACGTGCAGTTGAAATCTTTCGTGAATCTGACGAAGAATCTGGATTCAGCCGTCGCACTTTGATTCGTAACGGCCTTATTGGTGCATTGATTGCATTCCCCCTTCCTGCTATTGCTCTTTTCCGCGGACTTGCTCCAATGGATGTAGACCCCAATAACGAACTCAAGCACACCATGTGGAAGAAGGGTATTCGTCTGACACGCGACCCTCAGGGAACTCCCATTAAGGCGTCGGAACTTACGATTGGATCTGCTTTCCAGGTCATCCCAGAAGGTCTTGTCGATTTGCCCGAGCACGAAATGCTCGATGCAAAAGCCAAGGCTGCCGTTCTTCTGGTTCGCCTCAAGAAGGAAGATTTGAACTGGACAAGCAAAGAGCGTGAAAGCTGGTCTTATGAAGGTATTGTCGCCTACTCCAAGATTTGTACTCACGTTGGTTGCCCTGTAGCTCTCTACGAACAGCAGACGCACCACCTGTTGTGCCCATGCCACCAGTCACAGTTCGACATTTCGAACGAGTGCAAGGTCATCTTCGGACCAGCAGCACGACCTCTCCCCCAACTTCCCATCACCGTTGACGCAGAGGGCTACCTCGTTGCGACCAGCGACTTCACCGAACCTGTAGGACCTAGCTTCTGGGAGCGTGCTAATTGAGTACCGTATCTGCACCCGCACAAAGTGGTGTCGTAGGAAAGTTCTCGAACTACCTCGACGAACGCACCAGCATTTCTGGAGCTGTGAAGGAATTTGGTCGTAAGGTCTTCCCTGACCACTGGTCCTTCCTCCTTGGTGAAGTAGCTCTCTACAGCTTCGTTATCATCCTGCTCACTGGTAGCTTCCTTACCTTCTTCTTCCAGGCTTCGATGACTCCTGTACTTTACGAAGGTTCATACGTTCCCCTCAAGGGAATCGAGATGTCAGCAGCCATGTCTTCCACTTTGGATATCTCCTTTGATATCCGCGGTGGTTTGCTCATGCGTCAGATCCACCACTGGGCTGCACTGCTCTTCGTTGCGAGCATCGGTCTCCACATGCTCCGCGTATTCTTCACCGGCGCGTTCCGTAAGCCTCGTGAGTTGAACTGGTCGATTGGTTTCGTCCTCTTTGTCCTCGCTATGGCTGAAGGTTTCACCGGTTATTCACTTCCAGATGACCTGCTTTCTGGAAACGGTCTGCGCATCATCGACGGAATGGTTCTTGGACTTCCCGTTGTGGGTACCTGGATTACCTTCCTTCTCTTTGGTGGAGAGTTCCCCGGTGCAGATATTGTGGGTCGCCTCTACTCACTTCATATTCTTCTTCTTCCCGCTTTCGTACTGATCTTTATCGTGCTGCACTTGATGTTCGTCATCATTCACAAGCACACTCAGTACCCTGGCCCCGGTAAGACTGAGGAGAACGTCGTAGGTTTCCCCATCCTTCCTGTTTACGCAGCAAAGGCTGGTGGATTCTTCTTCCTGGTATTCGGTGTTGTTGCTCTCATCGCAGCTACCGTAACGATCAACCCGATCTGGAACTACGGTCCTTACGACCCCTCCCCTGTTTCCGCTGGTACACAGCCTGACTGGTACATCGGTTTTGCCGATGGTGCCCTACGTCTGGTTCCACCACACCTCGAGACCTACTGGTTCGGTTACACCTGGTCCTGGAACATCATCATCCCGGTCTTAGTACTGGTTGTGTTCCTCGCAGCAGCTTTTGCCTATCCCTTCGTGGAAGCATGGGTTACTGGCGACAAGCGTGAGCACCACCTGCTTGACCGTCCACGTAACGCACCTGTCCGCACCGCAATTGGTGCCGCTGGTGTTACCTTCTACGCAGTCCTGTGGGCGGCAGCATCTTCTGACCTCATTGCTACCCACTTCAAGGTGACCATGGAAGGCGTGATCAACACCCTTCAGATCCTCTTGATTGTTGGACCAATCATTGCCTTCATCGTGACCAAGCGCATTGCACTTGCACTGCAGAAGAAGGATCGAGAGATTCTTCTTCACGGTTTCGAAACCGGTCGCATTGTTCGTCTCCCCGGTGGTGAATTCACTGAAGTTCACCAGCAGTTGGATGCATACGACCGTTGGCAGCTCGTTTCCTACAACGACAACGCACCCATCATGCTTCGCCCCAACCCACAGGGCAAGATCACTGGTGGAATGCGTATGCGTGCTTCTCTATCTCGCTTCTTCTTCGAAGACCGTATTGCTCCTGTTACCCAGGAAGAATACAAGCAAGCTCTCGAGCACGCACACCACTAAGCAATCAACAAGAATGCCCTTCTTCGGAGGGGCATTCTTCGTTAATGCTGGTTTAGCTGTTTGACAGTTTGTCGCAGGATTGTTCGTAGCTTCGAAGGTTCTGTCTTTCGAAAATCACTGAGATATATCTCATGATGAAACGCGTTAAAAGTGACATTGTTTGCTGGCATGACTGTGTTGTGTAGTTGTTAAAGGATGGGTCCCACATCCACAAAAGAGCCAATATGCAGAGCCTGATGAGCACTTCCTTCGGTCAGTTCAAGAATCTGAACTTGTTGAGCTAGCTGAATCTTCTTAGCTAGAGCTTTGGAAGTGGCTGCTTGAACATGTTCTTCTGTCACCCATTCAGGAAGGAATGACAGCAGAGTCCACTTCCAAGAATCTCTGTGGTTAGATGTGAAGGCTGAAGGATCTTCTGCCCACCACAATCCTTCAAGCGGAGGAACAACATAATCTTTGCCTGTTGCTGCCTTGGAAATGAATTTGACGGGATATGCCGTTGAATACAGAGCCTCTATTGCTGCTGCTTAGTTCGGACTCTGTGGTGATCCTTCCCCGGAAATGCTGAGATACCGCATCGCAGGAACATCGACCAAAGCAAGCTCTGAATTCTTTGGAGCATAAAGCGAAGGGAATGCCATCTTCACATCGAATTTTTCTAACATCTGAATACCTACCTATTCAAATATGAAAAAGGCCCCAGAAGCGAATCTGAGGCCTTTTTGACGTAGCTATAAACTATCTGCCGAAGTTACCGCGGTAGTACTCGTAGGTCCATCCAGTGATTGCAACCAGGACAAATGGAATTGCGAGGAAGATGATCCAAAAACCAACGGCAAGCCCCAGGAATGCTAGTCCAATTGCAAAACCAAGAACCAGAGGCCACCAGCTCCATGGGCTAAAGTGGCCAATGTTTGGATCTGCGTCATCAATATCTGCAGATGGCTCGTCCTCGGGAAGAAGAATTCCTCCCTGTGAACGGTTCACCATGTTCAAGAAGAAGGCGATGAAGCCGGCCAAAATTGCAGAAAGAAGAAGACCAATAGATCCTGTAGCCTCAAACTCATTTCCAGCCAGGATGTTCCAGACGATGTAAACGACGCCTGAGAGCAAGAAGTAAGCTCCGAGGAGAATCAGGATGACAACATTACTTTTCATTAGTTGTTAGACCTTTACCTTTCCGGCGAGAGCTGTCTGACTTGTGTAACCGCTAGGAGCAAGCTCTGGGTGGTTCAAGTCAAACGCAGGAGATTCGCTGCGGATACGTGGGATCGAAGTGAAGTTGTGTCGAGGAGGAGGGCATGAGGTAGCCCACTCGAGTGAGCGTCCGTAACCCCAAGGGTCGTTGACTGTTACCTTTGCGCCATAGCGAGCGGTCAGGTACACGTTGAGAACCCAAGGAAGTAGCGAGACCGCCATCAAGAATGCACCGATAGTTGAAAGCTGGTTCATCCATGTGAATCCATCTTCAGGAAGGTACGTAGCGTAACGGCGTGGCATACCTACAACACCAAGCCAGTGCTGAACGAGGAAGGTCATGTGGAAGCTGATGAATAACAGCCAGAAATGCCACATACCAAGGCGTTCGTTGAGCATTTTTCCAGTCCACTTTGGCCACCAGAAGTAGAAAGCTCCGAAGAGAGCGAAGACTAGAGCACCGACAATGACGTAGTGGAAGTGGGCAACGACGAAATATGAGTCAGACATGGGGAAGTCAAGAACTGGCGAAGCCAGGATGATTCCGGTCAAACCACCGAAAACAAAGTTGAATACGAATGCTATTGCGAACATCATCGGGGTTTCGAATGTCACTGAACCACGGAACATAGTTCCAATCCAGTTGAAGATCTTTACACCAGTGGGAACTGCAATAAGCATGGTGAGAAGCGCAAAGAAGGGCAGAAGTACAGAACCAGTGACATACATGTGGTGTGCCCACACAGTCATAGATAGTGCTCCGATGGAGATGGTTGCGTAAACCAGAGTCTTGTATCCAAAAATTGGCTTGCGACTGAATACTGGAATGATTTCAGAAACCACACCGAAGAATGGCAAAGCAAGGATGTAAACCTCTGGGTGTCCGAAGAACCAGAACATGTGCTGCCACAGAATGGCTCCACCTGTAGCGGCGTCGTAGACGTGTGCTCCGAAGATACGGTCAGCTGCGAGACCGAACAGAGCAACGGCGAGTATGGGGAAAACGAGGATAACCAAGATCGAGGTGATCAAGATGTTCCATGAGAAAACCGACATACGGAACATAGTCATACCAGGTGCACGCATGGTGAGAATCGTGGTGATGAAGTTCACGGCACCAAGAATCGTTCCGAAACCACCCATTGCAAGGCCGAGTACCCACATGTTGGAACCGATGCCTGGTGAGAAGGTTGAAGTTGAAAGCGGAGCGTAAGCAAACCAACCGAAACTAGCGGCACCCTGTGGGGTGAGGAATCCACCAACGGCAATAAGCGCACCGAAGAAGTAAAGCCAGAACGAAAGCATGTTCAAACGGGGGAAGGCCACATCTGGTGCGCCCAGCTGCAAAGGAAGAATTGCATTTGCAAGACCAGCAAAGAGCGGAGTTGCAACCATGAGCAACATGATTGTTCCGTGCATGGTGAACATCTGGTTGTACTGCTCTTTGGTCTGAAGAACGTTGAGACCTGGTGCGAACAGTTGTGCACGGATTATCAGGGCCATCACACCACCGAGCAGGAAGTACAAAATCGAGGTGATGTTGTACATGTGACCGATGATCTTGTGGTCAGTTGAGGTCAGCCAACGCACAATGATGTTGCCCTTAGTCACTGGTCGAGTGACACCAACAGTTTGTGGTTTCTGAGTAGTGGTTACTACTGGGGTGGGACTAAGTGTTGCGCTCATCGCTATTCCCTACTACTTCGACTCGTTAGCGGATGCGACTACATTCGCTTGGTTACTGTTGCGGTCATACTCAGTGCCGAGCTGACCTTCAAAGCCTTGATCACGCAGACTCTGGATGTAGGCGTCGTACTCTTCCTGAGAAACTACCTTCACTTGGAAAAGCATCTGTGAGTGGAATTCACCACAGAGTTCTGCACACTTTCCTGCATAGGTACCCTCACGTTCAGGGATGATCGACATGTAATTCGTCTTTCCGGGAATCATGTCTTTCTTGTACAGGAAGTCGATAACCCAGAAGGAGTGAATGACATCGCGAGCGTTGAGCTGGATTTCTACCTTCTTACCAACGGGCAAGTAGAGAGTTGGTAATGAAGATTCCTCAATTGCACCCTGTTCAGCACCTTCTGAAAGGTCAGGCTGTACCTGGATTCCCGAGTAGTAGACATCTTCATTGGTGTAGTTGAAGTCCCACGCCCATTGCTTACCGAATGCCTGAATGGTGACTTCTGGAGCGTCGAAGCGTTTTTCAATGATTTCTGTATCACGAGCCGTGAGTGCGAACAGACCAATGATGAGAATGAATGGGATGACTGTGAAAAGAATCTCGATGGGCATGTTGTAACGCAGCTGGACTGGGAGACCAGTGTCAGTCTTGCGGCGTCGATAAACAACCATCGACCACAGCAACAGACCCCAGGTGATAAATCCAATACCGAGGAGAACAATCCAGCTGTTGACCCAGAAGTCAGTTACGAGCTGAGTGTGGTTTGTTACTGGAGAGGCCCCAGAAACGAAGCCAGGCATATAGCCTGCAAGCTCCTGATCAGTACATGCAGATAACGCAAGTACTAGCGTTGCTGCGAGGGGAATCGCAGCCCATCGGATTCGACGTGTAGAACGCACTATTGGCCTTTCACAAACACTTGTTCAAAAACGAAACATGAATGTTCCGAACATTTCAACTCTACCCTCAGAAAG
Source organism: Aurantimicrobium sp. (assembly GCF_036667855.1). Classification (NCBI taxonomy): domain Bacteria; kingdom Bacillati; phylum Actinomycetota; class Actinomycetes; order Micrococcales; family Microbacteriaceae; genus Aurantimicrobium; species Aurantimicrobium sp. The sequence continues at coordinate 14,124 of NZ_JAVWTF010000008.1, forward strand.
AGCTGTGAAAGTGTAGCAACGTGCTGAATTTTCGCTCCTCAGAAGCGAAACATAAGTTCTTTAGTGGAAAGAATCTCCGCATGCACAACTACCCTCCGCATTGGGGTTGTCGATGGTGAACCCCTGCTTTTGAATGGTGTCTTCAAAGTCGATGGTTGCTCCATCAAGATAAGGAACACTCATCTTGTCGACGGCTACGCCTACTCCCCCGAAATCTACGATGGCGTCGCCATCCATGACGCGTTCGTCAAAATAAAGCTGGTAAATCAGACCTGAGCATCCGCCAGGCTGAACAGCAATACGGAGACGAAGATCATCGCGTCCCTCCTGCTCCAGGAGCGCGCGAACTTTCTGTGCAGCTGCGTCAGTGAGACCAACGCCATGTGCCTTAACTTCGGCTGTTGTCGTTTCAGTCATTTCCACTCCTTGGAAGGGTTGTAGCGGGTAACACCATTCTAAAAGCAGAAGGTGAAAGTAGTCTGCAATATTCCTGAGAAATCAAGGTTTTTTCGAGTTCAGGTCTACCAAAAAGAGCAACTCAGCAACAATTGCCTTCTCAAAAGACTCGATATGTAATGACTCATTCGGGCTATGAGCTCGAGAGTCAGGGTCCTCAACACCAGTAACCAACACCTGAGCATTGGGGAAAGCAGAGACAAAACTTGAAATGAATGGGATTGAACCACCAACACCCATATTCACGACTTCTTGATCCCATGATTGAGTAAGTGCGTGTGAAATTGATTGAGCTGCCCAGCCAGATGTATCTGTTGAGAACGCTTCTCCTAAATTCACATCCTCAAACTCAACAATCGCCCCAAACGGGATGTGCTCAGTGATGTGTTGTTGAATGGCAGAGAAAGCTTCAGAAGCTGATTGACCTGGGGCGACTCTTACGCTGATTCGAGCAGAAACACTGGGAAGCAAGGTGTTCGACGCATTCGCCACATCAGGAATGTCTATCCCCGTCACCGTAATTGACGGCTGAGACCAGAGACGCTCTAAGACATGACCATCTCCGATAAGAGAAACAGAATCAAGAACACCACTCTCGTCCCTCATGTGCTCCTCGGTGTAGTCAGGTGGAGTTACCAATGATCTGTGTAGTCCCTCGATAGCAACTGAACCAGAAGGGCTGTAGAAAGATGAAACAAGTCCGGCAAATGCCATGAAGGCATCTGGCACTGCCCCTCCAAACATGCCCGAATGAAGTGCATGATCCAGAGTTCGAACCGTGAGCTTGAATGTTGCGTTTCCGCGAAGTGTGGTGGTCAAAGCGGGTGTTTCAGTGTTCCAATTTCCTGAATCTGCTACGACGATCACATCAGATGCGAGAAGTTCGTGGTGATCAGATAAGAAATTCTCGAAAGATGGAGAACCGAATTCTTCTTCACCTTCAATGAACACAACGATTCCAAGTTCCACGTTTTCGACAAGCTCAGGGAGTAAACGCAAGGAGGTGACATGAGCCATGATTCCCGCCTTGTCGTCAGCTGCACCGCGACCGTGAAGTCGCCCACTTCGTTCTTCTGGTTCAAAAGGAGAACTTTCCCACATCGCGAGGTCACCAGGAGGCTGAACATCATGGTGGGCATAGAGAAGGACAGTAGGCATTCCTGGTGCGGGGTTGCGTCGTGCGACAACAGCTGGTTGTCCAAGTTCTTTACTGTCTGACTTCTGAGAACGCAGGATAAATACGTCCTCGAACAAATTAGTTCCTGCAAGGAGGTCTGAGACAGCCTGTGCACTTCGAGCTACTTGTTCAGGATCAAAAGAAGACCAAGAAACCGAAGGGATACGAACTAAATCTTTCAGTTCGTTGAGAGATTGAGGAAACGTTTGAGACACCACAGAGCGAACGTCAGAAATTGAAGCTGTCATGCCGGTAATCTTATGGGCGTAGCATTCAAACAAAGGACCATCGTGGCTAAGAAATCTGAAGAAAACACCACTGCAGAATCAACTGTCGAAGAAAACAGTTCTGGCAAGGGCCACGCAACACCCAGTCGCAAGGAACGAGAAGCTGCAAACAAGCGTCCCCTTGTGCCCAGCGACCGTAAGGAAGCTGCTCGTATGGAGCGCGCTCGTTTAAACGAGGAACGCAACAAGGCACGTATCGGACTTGCTGCTGGTGATGAACGATACCTCCCCATGCGTGACCGTGGTCCTCAAAAGAAATTTGCTCGTGATTTCGTAGATGCTCGCTATAACGTTGGCGAACTGATGGTGCCCTTCATGTTCCTGGTCATCATTATGACTTTTATCCCCAGTCTCCCCGTTCAGGAAAGTTCGTTCCTCGTACTCTGGGCGTTCTTCTTTATTGCACTGATTGATGTGATGATTCTCGGTGTACAGCTGAGAAAGCGCATCACCGCCAAGTTTGGAACTTTGGATAAGGGTGTTCGCTGGTATGCCGGTATGCGCAGCCTGCAGATGCGCCCCTTGCGTTTGCCTAAGCCACAAGTTGGTCGCCGTCAATACCCAAGCTAGTTGTTAGCTACGTGCCGCTAATTTTTTCAAGCCGCGGTTGAGCTTGACGGCCCAAAGAGGGCCGTTGTAAACAAACGCTGAATATCCCTGAACAAGGGTTGCTCCAGCATTGAGCCGTTCTTGTATCTGTTCAGCTGTTTCAATACCACCGACTGAAATGATGCACATCTGTGCTGGAACGATAGATCGAATGTGCTTGAGCACCTCAAGTGAACGATTTGCAAGTGGGGCACCAGACAATCCACCTGCGCCAATAGCTTCGACGCGTGCAGGATCCGAAACTAGGCCCTCGCGACTAATCGTGGTGTTTGTGGCGATAATGCCATCAAGCCCGAGAGAAACCGCTAACTTTGCAATCTCGGATATTTCTTCAGTCGTGAGATCTGGTGCAATCTTCACCAATAGAGGCGTATCGCCAGAAGCATTTTTGACCGCGCTGAGGAGAGGTTTGAGTTGTGTAATCTCTTGCAACCCACGAAGCCCTGGCGTGTTGGGTGAGCTGACATTCACGACAAGATAGTCAGCCAAAGGGGCAAGAAGTTTAGTGCTGATGAGGTAATCCTCAGTCGCATTCTCAACTTCAGTAATTCGGGATTTCCCAATGTTTACCCCGATCACAGGGCGGTGTTTCAAAGCACGGAGTCTTTTCAAACGAGGAACTGCAGCTGCCGCTCCCCCGTTGTTGAAGCCCATCCGGTTAATCAATGCACGGTCTGGAATCAAGCGGAAAAGACGAGGCTTCGGGTTTCCAGGTTGTGCGTGGGCAGTCAGAGTGCCAACTTCTACGTGACCAAAGCCGAGCGCATACAGCCCTGAAACCATGGTGACGTCTTTATCAAAACCAGCAGCCATTCCAAAGGGTGAATCGAAATGTAATCCCAGCGCTTGAACATGAAGTTCAGGATTGGGCTGCGAAAAAGCGTGCTTGATCGAACGAATACCAGGTAGGCCAGCAAGTTTGATGACAAACGCACCGAGGTGGTGAGCATCCTCAGGGTCTATGAACTTGAAAAACCCCTTGAAGATTAGATTGTAAAAGGAGTGATTGCCGTTGTGAGTTGCCACTACTACTGAGCCTGACCTGTCTGACGTTCGGAACGCAAGGTTTGAACTGCAACTTCGAAGTCTTCGAGTGAGTCAAAAGCTTGATACACACTGGCAAAACGTAGGTAGGCAACTTCATCGAGTTCGCGCAAGGAAGGCAGTATTGCTAAACCAATTTCGTTTGCTTCAATCTGGGACGCTCCCGTGGCGCGAATGGTTTCTTCAACCTTTTGGGCCAGCACGGCAAGATCCGCATCAGTAACTGGTCTTCCCTGGCACGCCTTACGGACACCTGCAACGACCTTTTCGCGACTGAATGACTCAACCACACCTGAGCGCTTAATCACAGAAAGTGACGCAGTTTCGAGTGTGGAGAAACGACCATTGCACTCAGGACATTGACGACGACGACGAATGGAGAGGCCATCGTCGCTCGTGCGAGAGTCGATTACGCGGGAATCTGAATGGCGGCAAAAGGGGCAATACATTCGACTAATTGTCCTCTGTGTTGAAACGGATATCTACTGCATCACCGTGGGCGGGCAAATCTTCATCATCAGCTAGTACACGAATACCACGGGCAACCTCGGAAAGCGCAGCCTTGGAGTATTCGATGACCTGCTGGGGTCGCAGGAATGTATACGCTCCCAGACCAGAAGAAAACAGGGCCTGGCCTGCAGTGGGGAGAACGTGGTTAGAACCGGCGGAATAGTCACCCAAACTCACTGGGCTGTAATCCCCTACAAACAGAGCACCAGCATTGGTGATCTGAGCGACAACCTCAGAGTTCTTCTGAGTGTGAATTTCTAGATGCTCGGGTCCATACGCATTCGAAAAATCGACGGCTACAGAGAGATCATCAACGAGTACGAGTGCAGATTGTGGGCCTTCGAGAGCAATCTTCACGCGCTGAGCGTGAGCAGTCTTTTCCGCCAGTTCTGAAACGTGCTGCGTAACAGCACGAGCGAGTTCTTCAGAATCAGTAACCAATACAGCAGAGGCCATTTCGTCGTGTTCTGCCTGAGAAATAAGGTCAGCAGCAATGAAATCAGCTCTGGCTGAAGAATCAGCAATGATCAGAATTTCAGTCGGACCTGCTTCAGAATCAATTCCTACGCGGCCACGAACCAATCTTTTCGCGGCGGCAACATAGACGTTACCCGGACCCGTAACCACATTGACAGGAACGAGACCCAGATCTTCGACACCGTAGGCGAAGGCGCCAATCGCACCTGCGCCACCCATTGCGTACACCTCAGAAACACCCAGCAAACCTGCAGCAGCAAGGATGGTCGGGTGAACCCGGCCACCGAAGTGAGCCTGTGCTGGAGAAGCAAGAGCAATCGAGCTAACGCCAGCAACCTGTGCAGGCACAACATTCATGATGACGCTAGAAGGATAAACAGCTTTTCCGCCTGGCACATAGAGACCAACACGCTCTACTGGTTGCCATCTTTGTGTGATTACAGCCCCGGGTGCGATTTCACTACGAACAGCAGCAGGAACCTGGGCGGCAGAACCTATCCGGACTCGAGCAATAGCTGTTTCTAATGAAGCCCGTAACTGCGGAGATAACGAAGCGACAGCTTCATCGATGTGGGACTGAGGAACGCGAAGTTCATAATCGTCAACTTTGTCCAAGCGTGAAGCCTGTTCCCGCAAGGCCTCGGATCCACGATCACGAACATCACTAATCAGCGACGTAGCAACGTCGAGGGCAACATCAACATCAACCTCTGTTCGAGGAATGAGTGCCAGTAGTTCAGCGCGAGAAGGTCGTCTTCCACGCAAATCAAGAGTGTGAATCATCAGGTGTCCAGTCTATTTCCGCTAACCGAGGCAACCTGGACCTAGGAGTGACTTTAGCTCTCCATACAAATCTGATGACACGTTGACGCGAGCAGGGAGTTCAAAGATGCGTGCAGTTGCCCCGCGGGTAAGTCGCAATCGCACTTCAGATTGACCAGGGTGACGTTTGAGGACCTCGGAGAGCTCTCCAATGGTTGAGGAGGTTGCTCTTACTTCTGGTAAAACCAGGTTCAGCGGACCTTGTTCGCCCACAACAGCACCGACGTCTGGGACGAACATACTCATAGCTTGGATGTTGAGTCCATCATCGCGAACGTTAACCCGGCCCTTAACTGCTAAAACTAAGTCTGTTTCGAGCATGGGACCAAACTCTTGATAGGTGCGACCAAGCAGCATAATGTCCATCTCGCCGCCGAAATCTTCCAGCTTGATAATGCCGTAGGCATTGCCTGATTTCTTCGCGATACGTCTTTGGACCTCTGTGACGAGGCCGGCAAGAACCACGATGTCTCCGTCCATGGTGGTGTCACTTGTAGTGAGGTCGTTGATAGTCACCGTTGCATGCTTAGCCAATTGGAGTTCAAGCCCAGCAAGGGGGTGATCGGAGACATAGAGACCCAGCATTTCACGTTCAAAAGCGAGCTTGTCACGTTTGGTAAATTCAGGTCGATCGGGAACTTGAGAGTGCTCTTCAGTGAACTCAAACATGTCACCGAAAAGATCAACTTGACCAAGGGCTTCGTTGCGCTTGAGACTCACAGCAGATTCGACTGCATCCTCATGAATCTCTACGAGTGCACGTCGTGTATTCCCCATCGCATCAAAAGCGCCAGCTTTAATGAGCGACTCCAGCGTCTTCTTGTTTGCGACTTGAACAGGAACCTTTTTGAGGAAGTCGTGGAAAGAATCAAAGCGACCCTTTTCCGCACGGGCTGACTTAATGTGTTCAACGACGCCAAAACCGACGTTGCGAATAGCACCCATACCGAAGCGAATATCTTGACCAACTGCGGAGAAAACACCGTCTGATTCATTCACATCTGGAGCCAAAACGTTGAGCCCCATTCGTCGACATTCAGACAGGTAAATACCTAGTTTGTCTTTGGAATCACCAACTGATGTCAAGAGAGCTGCCATATATTCAGCCGGGAAATTTGCCTTGAGATAAGCGGTCCAATAGCTCAGAACTCCGTATCCAGCAGAGTGAGCCTTGTTGAAGGCGTAGTCAGCGAAGGGCATCAAGGTATCCCAGAGAATTTTGACCGCGGGGGCTGAATATCCATTAGCGAGCATGCCCGCTTCAAAGTCTGCAAACTGCTTATCCAGTTCTGACTTCTTCTTCTTACCCATTGCGCGACGCAATACATCTGCTTGACCGAGAGTAAATCCTGCGACCTTTTGAGCAACTGCCATCACTTGCTCTTGATAAACAATGAGACCGTAGGTTGTTCCCAAGATTTCAGAGAGTGGTTCCTCAAGCTCGGGGTGAATAGGCTCAATCTCTTGAAGGCCGTTCTTACGTAATGCGTAATTGGTGTGCGAGTTCATACCCATGGGACCTGGGCGATACAAAGCAATAACAGCCGAAATATCTTCAAAGTTCGTAGGTTTGAGTTGACGCAGTAGAGCACGCATCGGCCCACCATCGAGTTGGAAAACACCAAGGGTGTCACCACGAGAGAGCAATTCATATGTTGCTGGGTCAGAATCAAGATCTAACAGTTCAGGCTCAACCGTGATGCCACGGTTGTTCTGAATATTGACAAGGGCATCTTGAATAACCGTGAGGTTACGCAGCCCCAAGAAGTCCATCTTGAGCAAGCCAAGAGATTCACAAGGTGGTTGATCGAATTGCGTAATGATGGTGCCATCATCTTCACGTTTCATGATGGGAATAACATCCATCAATGGCTCAGCCGACATGATCACACCAGCTGCGTGAACACCCCATTGACGCTTGAGGTTTTCTATACCTTGTGCCGTGTTGAAAACAGTCTGTGCATCAACATCAGATTCAAGAACCGATCGGAAGTCAGCCGCCTCCTTGTATCGCGGTGCCTGAGGATCCATAATTTCGGTCAGGGTGATGTCCTTACCCATGATGGATGGAGGCATCGCTTTGGTGAGCTTCTCCCCTACCGAATAGGGCATTCCCAATACGCGAGATGAGTCTTTGAGAGCTTGCTTGGCCTTGATGGTGCCGTATGTCACAATTTGTGCAACACGGTCACTGCCATATTTTTCCGTGACATAGCGAATTACTTCACCACGTCGACGATCATCGAAGTCGACATCGACATCGGGCATGGAAACACGTTCTGGGTTCAGGAAACGCTCAAAAATCAAACCGTGGTGGATCGGATCTAACTCGGTAATACCCATGGCATATGACGCGAGTGAACCTGCTGCCGAACCACGACCAGGGCCAACCCGAATACCCTGCTGACGTGCCCACGCAATGAAGTCAGCGACGACGAGGAAGTAGCCGGGGAAACCCATCTGAATGATGACATCAACTTCATATTTGGCTTGTGCCTTATGAGCATCGGAGACACCGTTGGGGAATCGACGAGCTAGACCAGCGGCAACTTCTTTTTCAAACCACGTTGCTTCCGTCTCACCCTCTGGCACAGGGAAACGTGGCATGAGATCACGTTTTTCAAAGCTGGTTTCACACCGCTCAGCGATGAGCAACGTGTTGTCACAGGCTTCGGGGTAGTCAGCAAAGAGTCGGCGCATTTCAGCGGCTGACTTGAGATAGAACTCATTTGATTCGAACTTAAATCTGTTGGGGTCATCCAGAGTGGATCCCGACTGAACACATAACAACGCGGCGTGTGCATCAGCGTCATGAGCATGCGTGTAGTGGAGATCGTTGGTTGCAACGAGAGGTAACCCTAAATCTTTAGAGAGCTTGATGAGATCTGTGACAACTCGACGCTCAATATCCAGACCGTGATCCATAATTTCAACGAAGAAGTTTTCTTTGCCGAAAATGTCACGGAATTCTGCCGCCGCTGCGCGTGCTTCATCATATTGACCAATGCGCAGGCGGGTTTGAATTTCACCACCAGGGCAGCCTGTTGTCGCGATGAGGCCCTTCCCGTAGGTGTTGAGGAGTTCACGGTCCATACGAGGCTTGAAGTAGTAGCCCTCAAGTGAAGCCAAAGAGGACATCTTGAAGAGGTTATGCATGCCCTCGGTCGAGGAAGACAGCAAAGTCATGTGCGTATAAGCACCACCACCAGAAACGTCATCATCCCCACCGTTATTCCAACGAATACGGGTTTTATCGGTGCGATGAGTTCCAGGAGTGAGGTACGCCTCCGTACCAATAATTGGTTTAATGCCGGCGTCTGTTGCAGCATTCCAGAAGTCATAGGCCCCGAACATATTTCCGTGGTCGGTAATAGCAATCGCAGGCATTCCTGCCTCGACAGCTGCATTCACAAGTGGCTTGACACGTGCAGCACCATCGAGCATGGAGTACTCAGAATGAACATGAAGGTGAACGAAAGAATCGTTGTCCTTGCCCATGTTCACTCCGGTTTCGTAAGTCTCTAGAAGTTCAATTCTAGGGCTTGCGACGAATGAGAATGAGCGACAAACCGACAACGCCAACAGCGCCGATCGTCCATTCGATTGTTCGACCGAAAGCCATCGCAGGGGTGATGGTTGAGCTCAAGGGAACAGCGCTCAACATCTCACCTGGTTGATAGGCAGGAATACTCGAAATCGTTTCACCTGTAGGAGAAATGATTTCTGAAGTCCCCACCGTAGAGATGTTGACAACAGATCGTCCTGTTTCAATTGCTCGAAGACGCGCAATAGCTAATTGTTGAAGATTTTCTGAAGTTTTCCCAAAATCAGCATTATTAGTTTGGGCAAGGATGAGCTGCGCTCCTCCATCAATCAACTGATAGGCCTGTTGGTCATCAGTAATGTCAAAGCAAAGGGCAATACCGGCAAGAACACCATTGATGTCAACAACGTTAGATCGCGTTCCAAACGAATAATCTCGGGTAACAAGATCAACAAGTTCGGGCTGGAATGTGCGCCACAATTCTCTATTGGGCATGTACTCGGCGAACGGAACTGGATGGATCTTGTCGTACTGAGCAATTGCACGATCTGTCCACACTAAAGAGGAGTTAAAGTTCTCATCGTCTGCATTAGTTGTGATCGTTCCGGTCACAATGGGTGCGCCCAGTTTTTTTGAAACAGTAGTGAGCGTGAGTGCGGCAAGCTCTGATTCAAGAGGGTCCACGTCGCTGGCGTTCTCTGGCCAGACAACCATGTCGATATCTTCTCCGGCATAAGGAAGAGTTCCAGACACATGATCTTGAAGAATAGAACCAGGCGCACCATGGTCAAATAAACCAGCCTTAGAGTTGCCCTGAACAGCGAGAACATTTGTCGTCCCTGAGATATCTATGGTGAAACCAGGAATAGCAATGAGGACAACGAACGCGAGTATGGGGTAAACGAGTAAGGGGCGATGTCTCTCTCGGAGTACTTGAAAGACAAGAGCGGCAGTCACAGCAACGCAGAAGCTCAGCCCTGCTGTTCCAACCCAGGTGACGACATGGGCAATAGGGCTCTCAGATTGCGATTGCGCCAACCTGCCCCACGAAAAACCTCCATAAGGCCACACGCTTGTGATGCTTTCACGAAGAGTCCATAGCGATGCAATGACAATACTGACGAGCCCAATACGACCCCATTTGTTGGTCCACCGCGTAGGGCCTCGATTGATCACAATCGAGATGAGCGAAGCACCCAGCCCAAAGAAAAGGGCCTGCAAAATTCCGAGTGCCAACCAAGGAACCGGCCCGAGATAGAGGGTAAGCCAGTTAATCAGTGACAGCCAGAATGCTGCTCCGGCTGAAGAACCGACGATAAATGCTGTCCAGAAAGAGCGACCGAGTAGTGACCACAGAAGGAGAAATACGCCGACAAAAGCTAAAGGCCAGAAGTTGGTTGCCGGAAATGCACCCTGCAAAGCAAACCCTGATACCACAGCGAGAAACAGTGCAATCCAAAAATTGAGTCTTTTCATCAGGCCACCGTGGAATACGCAACAATGCCACGTCGCACGTGATCTAAGGCTGTGCGGGCAGTTTTTTGAAGATCACCAGAAGTGACCTGTGCAAGTTGGTCGAGTAAGTCAATGGTCTGTTTTGACCAGCGCACAAAGTCTCCAGCAGGCATATCTGCATTAAACAACACATCGTCTAAACGTGAGCCCTTTGCCCATTTATACATCGCCAATGAGAGGCCGGTAGCGAGCGGATGTGTGCCAGGAAGCTTGTGATAGTTTTCCAGCTCTTCTAGATCCGACCAGAGACTTTGTGTCTCATGAAGTGCATCGATGAATTTTCCTCGAGGAAGATATCGTTCGTTGACCAAACCCTCTTCGCGTCGTGGTTCAAACACAATCGCACACGCCATGGCGGCCAAGCCAGGAGCATCAAGTTCATCCCACAACTTGAGTCGAATGGACTCCGCAATCAAGAGGTCACGTTCACCGTAAATCTTTCCTAAGGACTCGCCCTTAGGGGTGAGCGAAAACTCTGTTCCGTGAGGATCTTTCATCAGGTAGTCCATGTCCACCAGAACGTCACAAACTCGGTCAAAGATGCGTGCAACTGCACCTGTCCGAGTATTAATCTGTTGAACTAATTTTTCTGTCTCGCGCTTGAGGCGCCACCAGCGTTCGGCCCATCTGGCGTGTTGTTCACGATCAGGGCAATGATGGCAGGCATGGCTTTTCATCTGCTTACGCAGCGAATTGAGTTCAGCACTACGTTTTTCTTTGGCTGCCCGAGAACCTAGTTCGGATTGTTTTTCAACATCGGTCAACGTGCGTCGCAATGCTGCATATTCTGCAAAGTCACCTAAGTGACAGGTCATTGGTTCGGCATAGCCAGCAAGTGTTTCTTCTTGTTGTTTGACCTTGCGAGCAAGATCGACAACAGCTCGGTCTGCTTGGAATTGAGCAAAACTACTTTCCAGAATCTCTCTGGTTCTGCTTCGGCCAAACTGTTCAATCAGGTTGATGGCCATGTTGTAGGTCGGCCTGAAACTGGAATTCAGAGGATACGTTCGCCGACTAGCAAGAGAGGCAACTGTCTGTGGATCTAGGTTGTTTGCCCACTGAATGAGGGAATGTCCCTCCACATCGATACCACGTCGTCCTGCGCGACCGGTGAGCTGGGTGTACTCCCCTGGCGTTAATGGAACACGTGCTTCACCGTTGAACTTTTCTAGTTTTTCCAGCACCACAGTTCGAGCAGGCATATTGATACCTAGAGCAAGAGTTTCAGTGGCAAAGACAACCTTCACAAGTTTCTTTTGAAAGAGCTCTTCAACTACCTCTTTGAATGCAGGAAGTAATCCTGCGTGGTGAGCGGCAACACCCCGCTCTAAACCTTCTAGCCATTCCCAATATCCCAATACCCCGAGATCTTCGTCGGCAAGAACGCTGCATCGTTCTTCAACTATGTCTCGAATAATCTCTCGTTCTTCCGCATCCGTGAGGCGAATACCTGAGCGAAGAACTTGTGATACTGCCTGGTCACAGCCCGCACGACTGAATATGAAAGAAATGGCTGGGAGAAGATTCTTCTCCGCCAACAACTCGATGATGTTGGCACGATCCATTCGGCCTTGAAGAGGCTGATTCTGTGCATATTGAGGTCTGTTGTTCCTGCCGCCACGGTTGGCATTGCGACCTGCAGAACGAATGTGTGGAGCACGCTGATTGGAATGAGCAAGCCGAAGTAATTCAGGATTGACACGATGTTGTGCGGCAGCTGTGGAGCCATCAAACAAGTCAATGAATTTATTGCCTACTAAGACATGTTGATCGAGCGGGACCGGACGGTCTTCAGAAACGATGATGTCTGTGTCACCGCGTACTGCTTGAAGCCAATCACCGAATTCTTCTGCGTTGGAAACAGTGGCGCTCAGACCAACGAGCCGAACATGTTGGGGCAGGTGAATAATGACTTCTTCCCAAACAGCACCTCGGAATCTATCGGCAAGATAGTGAATCTCGTCCATGACAACGAAACGAAGATCTGCAAGGAGATCACTATCCGCGTAAAGCATGTTACGAAGAACTTCAGTGGTCATCACCACAATGCGAGCACCGGAATTGATATTTGTATCCCCGGTGAGAATGCCGACATTTTCAGCACCCCATTCCTCGACAAACTCGTTGTATTTCTGATTCGAGAGGGCCTTCATGGGGGTTGTGTAGAACAACTTGTCTGAAGACGTGCTCATGGCGAGGAAAACAGCAAATTCTGCGACAACTGTTTTACCTGCACCTGTGGGAGCAGCTACCAACACACTGTTCCCTGCTTCAAGAACGTTGGCGGCAGCGATTTGGAACGGATCTAAATCAAAGGAACGTTTTTCACGAAAGGCATTGACCAGTGGAGTTTTATTTCGAGCCTGTGCCTGGGCAAAACGTTCTGCAGCACTGAGTTCAACCATCGATTATGCCGAAAGGGGTTCTGAAGGAGGAACAATGCTTGGACTGTCATCGCTGAACGTCAATTGCTTCTTTCCCTGACGACGGTCATGTAGCCAAGCAATACCCGCAGCAGCGAAATAGAGAAGAACCATGGGGATGGCCAGCAGGAACATGGACAGAACATCTGCGGCAGGCGTTGCGATTGCTGTGAACAAAAAAATGACCAGGACTGCGATGCGCCACGACTTGATGATGCTCTGTGCAGAGAGCAATCCAGCGAAATTGAATAACACCAGGAATACCGGGAGCACGAAAGCCACACCAACGACGAGAACCAGTTTCAACACGAAATCGAAATATGTCTTTGCCGTAATGATGGTGGCATCATCACTTGGTGCGAAACTCGTCATCAGCGCAACGATATGGGGATAGACATACCACCCGGCAGCACAGCCCGCTAAAAAGAGCGGAATAGCGCTCAACATAAAACCCAGGGTGTACTTGATTTCCTTCTTTGTAAGCCCTGGCATAAAGAATGCCCAGATCTGATAAAGCCAGAAGGGACTCGAAATAACGATGCCAACGGTGAAGGCAATCTGAAGTTTCAAGTCAAAGGCACTCGTGATGCCGTCATAGTTGAGTGTTGCGACTCGGTCCTGTTCAGAAGCGACCAGGAAGATGGGTTCTCGAAGTTGAGCAAGGAGAAAATCTGCCAACAACCAGCCGAGAACCGCACCGATAACAATAAAGAGGGCAGAGAGATAGAGCCTTTTGCGAAGTTCAACAAGGTGTCCACCTAGGGACATCTTTCCTTCGCGCCGAGAGGCTTTAGTCTGCCGTGCAGCCATGGGCTACTAAGCGGACTTTGAAGAGTCGCTTGAGTCGGTGGAGCTTGAATCAGAAGGGGTCTGATCTTCTTCTTTCATCTGCTTAACTTCACTCTTGAAAATTCGCATGGACTGTCCGAGTGAACGAGCAAGACCGGGAAGTTTTGGTGCACCGAACAACAACAGAATGATGGCAATGATGATGAGCAAGTGCCATCCGGAGAGATTTCCTAGCATCTGTACTTCCTTATGAATTGTTGCGAAGGTGTTGTCACTAGTTTAGGCGTTATAGCCGGTGAGTGCCTGCTGGGCCCATCTGCTCACAGCGGAAACAGCTTCTGGTGGTGAGACCACTCGAATTGCACCGGGAAGCTGGGAAACAAAGACTGGAACACTGGAAAGATCACTGAAAGCTACTTCAATCTGAACTGTGTCACCCTCTGCTGCGCTCATAACTACTGGCCTATAGGCAGATATCAATGGCAACGAAGATTCTTCAACAACACAGCTCACACGAATGTGAGAGTCGGAGATATCAAAAAGTTCATCCGGAAGGTCACCGTGGGTCAGAGTTGTCGTGATCGGCTGGTTTGAGACGGTGAGTTCAGAAATTCGGTCTAACCGAAATGTCCTCAGTGCTTCACGTTCGTGGCTCCAGCCTCGCAGGTACCAGGACTCCCCCACTAAGTCGAGGCGGAGGGGGTCGACTGTTCTGGATAGACGTTCACCTGTGGCATTTTGATACGAAAAATGAACACTCAGACCAGCAGCTACCGCTTGCCTAATGACTCCCAAATCAACCGGAGAAACAGCAGGTGTAACGAGAAGGTTTTCTGGTGCAGCTGAGGCCCCTAAAGCTATCTTCGAAACCAATTGTTCAATTACTGACTTGTCTTTATCCGGGACAATTGCGGAAATGTATTGAAGACCGGCTAATAACGCAGCGGCTTCACGAGCCGAAAATCTTGGTGTGGCTTCAACAGCAACGTGTTGCCACAGTTCTACGATCTGTTCTTCCTCAAAGAGGTCCCAGTTGATATCGAAGAGATCCTGATGCTGATAAAAACCGTTATCCCCTGGAACTCCAGACATGGCAAGAAGTTGGACAAGCTCTTGCACTTGAGCAGGTGTGATGTCGAAATGTACAGCTAATTGATCAACTGGTACAGCACCTTGGTCAATCAAATATGGAACAAAAGCCATCAACAACGTGACGCGGTCTGCTGCTTCTAATCGAGATGCGGCCACTATTGCTCACCGCCATGCTGTGAAGAGATGAGCTCTAGACGTGCACGCACAGCTTCTGCCAGTTCAGATGGTGAAACAACACTGACCTGATTGCCGAAGACCACGAGTTCATCTGCAAGGAGTTCTAAATCAGAAAAACCAAAGGTGATGGCTGTCTCTTCTGAGGAGTACCCATATTTCGAGGTCAGACGAAGTTGTGCATCTGAGCCGGAAAGAAGTTTCAGAGATGCCGAGTTTGCTCTGGTGAGTTCCTCAAGTTCCGACTGCAGTCGACGCACATAATTCTCTGAAGGGCGAGGATGCGTTTTTTGAGGAACACGAACAGGGACAGAAACGATTCGTTTGAGGAGAAATGTTCGTTCAGCTTGAGCTTCAAAGTCAAAAGCCAATACGTACCAGAGCCCTCCCCAACTGAGCATCGCTAGGGGTGAAACGGTACGGAGCTGAGATTTGGACTGGCCTGGCTTGAGGTAATTGAAAGTAATTATTAACTCATTCTCGAGCGCATCTTCAATTGCATTGAATGCTCTGTCATTGGTGCGGATATGAGGAGCAACACCGATCAAAGGATCACTGGCTGACACACCTAAAGACTTAATTTTGGTCAGTGCGTGCCGTGAATCACTCGAAAGTGAAGCTTCACGCCATGCATTAGCTGCAACGTTCAACAGCGTGAGTTCATCCGAGGTAAACGTCACATCATCTGGGAAGTCGTAATTCTTTCGAGAAATCGAATACCGAATGTTGTGGGTTTGTCCCTCTTCTTCCGGCAATTCCAGAGTGTCAATAATGACGCCCATGGAACGAATTTCGTCTTTGTCCCGTTCGAACATTTTGTCCAAGGCAGTGTTGCCGTTGTAATCAAAAATGTCGCTATAGCCACGAACGGTTTTGAGTATGTCATTCTTCGTCAAGCCTTCGCGGGAAGAAACGAGGGCAAGAATCAGGCTGAAAAGCCTGTCTTCCTTCTTGATTCGATTCTCTGCGCGTGACATGAATTTTCCCGAATTAGGGAGTAGTTCCCAAGATGTCTATGACGAAGACCAGGGTGGAGCCGGAGGGTATGGTTCCCTTGTCTTGATTCCCATAGCCCAACTCTGGAGGAATGACCGCAACAATCTGCGACCCCACAGTTTGACCTTCAAGCGCCTGAGCAAAACCAGGAACAACACCGTTGAGGCTGAAGGTTGCAGGAGACTTACGTGTCCAGCTTGAATCAAAAACAGTTCCGTCACTCCACAGAACGCCGGTGTAGTGCACGGTAACCGAGCTTCCTGCCTTGACCACGGGTCCGTCACCCTTTTTGAGAACCTCAACCTTGAGCTCAGTAGGAGCCTTCGACTTGGGAACAGTGACTCCTGGAACACCGTTTGCGTCAAGAACTACTGCCGGAAAGCCGTCTTGGGCAGGCTGATCTTTACCATTAGCTTTTGCAAGGCTCGTTGAGATGAGGTCAGCAACAACGACAAGTGTTGTGTCCTTACCCAGATCACCAATAGGAGCACCATTGGGGTCAAGAAGGTCTGTCGGGGCAATGACTGAGACAATCTGACTTCCTGCAGGCGCACACTGGATCGTGGCAACAAGTCCGTGAATCAGGCTGGTGTCATCGAGCGAAGATGTCTGTAGATCAGTACCGTCATATTTGGTCTGGCCAAGAATGTCGCCGGTTTCACCGTTATAGATTGTGAAATCAAGGGTCACCGCTCCACCGGGAAGTGCTGGCGATCCATCTCCCTTGACCAGAATCTTTCGCTCAGTCTTGGATGCAGTGAGTGGAGTAGGGAACGTCGCAGTAGGAAGTTCGCCGAAACCACCAGTGACTTTGACCTTGTCTACTGCCGATCCTGATTCAGCTAGAGGGGTGCAGGAAGTGTCAGCGGCAGGGGAAGCGCAGGCACTCAAGCCTGCAACTAGGGCAATACTGACAAAAAGGGCAGAACTACGTCGCACAATTCCTCGCAAAAATCATTGTGAGGAAGAAATACCTCAACGAGAAATAGCCTATGTCGTGTTGTGCCTATTCAGCTGGCGACGAGCTGTCTGCTGCCTGGGAAAGTTCTGCACTTTCAGTCGCAGAGCGCACTCGTTTACGAAGACTCTTGGGACTAATCTCACGTCCACCAAGGACACCGGGAGTCCATGCTTCAAGATCTTCTGCGCTGAAATCGCTCTTGGAAGCACGGCGCTTGAGATCAGGAAGAACAGTGCCAGGAGCAAGTTTGCGAGCAGTGACCAAGAACGCAGTGTGTCCGATCATGCGGTGTTCTGGACGAACAGCTAATCCTTCAACGTGCCAACCGCGCACAATCGTCTCACTGGATTGAGGGTGAGAGAACTGTCCTGTTTCACGAAGAGCCTCCACAACCCGCGAAAGCTGGGTAACTGTGGCGACATACATCAGCACTACTCCACCTGGAACGAGAGCATCTGCCACCATGTCGACACATTCCCACGGGGCCAACATGTCAAGAACGACACGGTCTGCTTGTCCGGGCTCCACCGTCGAAGGCAGTGCGTCCTGAAGATCTCCTACAGTGACCGACCAGTTATCAGGGGTAAATCCATGAAAAGTAGAAACATTTGCTCTCGCGATCTCGGCAAATTCTTCACGGCGTTCAAATGAATATAAGAATCCTTGCGGACCAATGGCACGAAGCAACCACAGTGACAGTGCTCCGGAACCAACTCCGGCTTCAACGACGCGAGCACCGGGGAAAATATCGGCCTGACCCAAAATTGCCTGTGCTTCTTTAGGGTAAATAATGGCCGCACCACGAGGCATAGACATCACGAAATCAACGAGCAATGGGCGCATGACCAAATATTCAACGCCTGAGCTATTGAGAACCACCGAAGCATCGGGAAGACCAATGATGTCATCATGCTTCACCACACCACGATGGGTGTGAAACTCATCACCATGCTTGAGAGAGACAGTGTTGATCTTGCCCTTGGGGTCAGTGAGCTGACACCTATCTCCAGCACGGAAGGGACCAGGCATATAGCGAGGAGTTGTTTCGTGTGACATTAGTTCAGTCCTCGCTTAGCTGCATAAAGTTCAAAAATCTGCCCAGAAGTGACACCAACGAGCGTATCGAGTGTGACGTCGGTGGAAATATCTTCCAAAGAAACTAGATTTGTGACCCCCACCGTAACCGCCCCAGAAGAATAGGCAGATTGACATCCAGAGGGAGAATCCTCGAAGGCAACACATTTGGTGATGTCTACACCGAGTTTCTCAGCTCCCAGCAAGTAAGCCTCAGGGTCGGGTTTGGAGGTGATGACGTTATCTCCGGCAACTACCTCTGAGAGGGGAAGTCCGGGAATCATCGCCACTACGCTTCGAGCCATGCGCTCGATCGACATTGTGACGAGGGCCTGTGGAATACCGGCAACCTGAAATTGATGAATGAGCTCAACGGCACCCGGTCGCCACGGGACAGCCACCTCTAGTTGTTCTAAGACTCGGTTGGTCAAAGCTTGAATAATCTCATCAATGCTGAGCTTGACCCCATGCTGTTGAAGCTTTGCCGCTGTGAGGGGAAGCCCATTGCCGACAAGTTCTAAACCATCTTTGTGAGTCCACGTGCCACCGAATAGCTCAACGAGTTCAAGTTCAGCATTGATCCAATACTCCTCAGAATCCACAATGGTTCCGTCCATGTCCCACAAAATTGCTTCGGGCATAACAAATGAACTGGATTCAGAAGTACTCACCCTTCAAGACTACTTGTCAGTAGACCTGAGTATTCTTGTGAGTGAAGTAGAACGGGGTTCCCCACTGTGAGTAAAGCACGCAATCCATTCCGAGGACGACTTCTTGTTGTTGCGTTTGAAGGCTGGAATGACGCCGGTGAGGCTGCTAGTTCGGCTGTTACAACTCTGCAAGAACAACTTGATGTGATTGCTCTCCACACTGTTGATCCTGAAACGTATTACGACTTCCAGTTCAACCGTCCAACCATTGGTTTTGATGAAGAGGGCAACAGGGCTTTGACCTGGCCAACCTCCATCCTCTACGCACCAATGGTTCCGGCAGAACTTGATGAGTCAGTGTCCGAGGATCTACTTTTAGACGTGACCGGAGCAAACGCCAACAACATCTACCTTCTGCAGGGTGTTGAACCAAGTCGAAATTGGTTGACTTTTACTAACGAGATTCTTGACATCGCTCTCGCCGCAGACATCTCTGCAATTGTTCTTCTCGGTTCGATGCTCGCTGACGTTCCTCACACTCGCCCAATTTCTACTTTTGTCTCAAGTGAAAATGCGGCGGTACGACACGAGCTCGATGTTGAACGAAGCACGTATGAAGGACCGGTTGGAATCCTCAGTGTGATTGCTGCAGCGGCAGAGGAAGCGGATATTCCCACTGTGGCTATTTGGGCTTCAGTTCCTCACTATGTCCACCAGGGCCCCAGCCCCAAAGCAACTTTGGCTTTGATCGATAAGTTGGAAGAAATCGTTGACGTTGTCATCCCACGCGGTGAACTCGTGACTGAAGCAGCCGAATGGGAAGAAAACATCAACAAACTTGCTGCGGAAGACGAAGATATGTCTTCCTACATTGCACAGCTCGAGCAGGCACGAGACATGGTCGACTCCCCCGAAGCCACAGGCGAATCATTAGCTCAGGAATTCGAGCGATTCCTCAGAACAACAGATAAGCCTGACGGTGAGGGCACAGAACCTCCGACTGGTCTTTAGCCCTGGAGAACTCCTGTAGCAAGGAGTGCCAGTAGTGTTCCGCCCAACAGCAGTCTGTAAACCACGAATGGCCAGAAGCTGTGCTTACCGAGCCAGTTCATCAAGAACGCAATAACGCCGATACCGACGATAAAGGCAACGACTGTTGCGCCAAGAGTTTCAAAACCGTTGAAGACTTGAGGTTCCTTAAAGCTCTTAGCGAGTTGGTATAGACCACTTCCAAATACAGCGGGCAGTGCCAAGAGGAACGAATAACGAGCCGCCGCAGTCCGGGAGAAACCCATGAACAAACCTGCTGTAATTGTTCCGCCTGAGCGAGAAACTCCAGGGATCAACGCAAGGGCCTGAGCGAAACCAAAAACTATTCCTCGCCCTACCGTCAGCTGTTGCAAGCTCTTGGTTTTCTTCCCAACGACATCTGAAATACCAAGGAGGATGCCAAAGACAATGAGCATTGTGGCAACGATCCACAGAGAACGTAACGTCGTCTCAATCTCGTCTTGGAATACCAAACCCAACACGATGATGGGGATAGAACCTACGATGATCAGCCACCCCATACGTGCATCAGGATCGTTGCGGGGCATTTTTCCCACTAGCGCTAGGAACCAGTGCTTGACGATACGAACTAAGTCACGCCAGAAATAGACAACCACTGCGGCTTCGGTTCCCAACTGGGTTATCGCGGTAAACGTTGCACCAGGGTCGCCGCCGTGTGGAAGAAATTCACCAATGATACGAAGATGAGCAGAGCTAGAAACGGGGATGAACTCCGTAAGTCCTTGAACAAAACCAAGAAATAGTGCCTCGAAAAAACCCATAAACATGACACTAACTGCCCATTTCTTCATCACATCTGTGCCACGTGAACATTGACCATATTTGTTCGTGCTAATGTTGTCTCTCGGTGGTTAAACACCAACACCTGCGCGGGTGGCGGAATGGCAGACGCGCTAGCTTGAGGTGCTAGTGTCCGTAAGGACGTGGGGGTTCAAGTCCCCCTTCGCGCACAGAGAAAAGCCCCGGTCGTTGAGACCGGGGCTTCTTTGTTTGTTAATCTATGCCGAGACAAGTTCTTTCTCTGCAAGATCGGCTTTCCATGCCACAAGTTTGCGGACGGACTCACTCTTGTCTGAGGCAAGTAACTCCATGGTGTCTTGAGGAACAAAGTAGTTCACTGCAACCCAGCTGCGTACTTGCTCACTCTTGTCAGTGGCAAGGTGACGGAGAATGTCGCAGGGAGTGGTTTCATTGCGAGCAACACAGATACGAACGCCTTCGTTCTTATCTTTAGCCAAAGCCCACATCACCTCTTCTGGCACATGGTAGCTCAGAGCAACGCTCTCGCGAATCTTCGGGTTCTTATCTTTGGCCATGCTGCGCAAGCGATTGATTTTGCTTTCACCGAATTCAGGACCAAGGAACTTGGCTACAGCAGTCTCATTAAGTTTCTTGTCTGCTTTGAGGGCATCAAGCTGAGCACGCTGTGCTGGAGTGTTAAATCGAATGCAAGACATGTTGAAAATAGTACTGCTGACAAACCTTCAAGTAGTTATTGAAACACAACATCTAGGGTGTGTCGCGGAAAAATATCGAAGATATTGCTATTTTACGGGCGAAGAGATGCGGCGGCGCATCAAGTCAATACGTGCTTGCAACTGCGCAACTGTTGCCTGAGCCACTGCAGGTCCACCACAGGTTTGGCGAAGTTCGGTATGAATAATTCCATGAGGAGTATTCGTTTGCTTACTCCACAGCGCCACCAAAGAATTGAGCAGTGCGCGCTGTTCTTTCAAGCTGCGGTGTAGGGGTATTGACTTATTGACTGCAACGTCATTAGAACGGCCTGTGCCGCGTTGAGCTTGACGACGTTGGCGATGGCGCAGGAGATCCGAAATTTGTTCTGGCTCCAAGATGCCGGGAATTCCAATGAAGTCGAACTCTTCCGGTGAGCCCGGTTCTGCATAGCCGCCAAACTCTTCTCCCTGGAACATCACCATGTCAAAGTTGGCATCTGAACCGAGGAACGCATACTCCCCTAGATCTTCTTCAAGAGTGTCTGAGGCAGATTCTTCGCGCTGAGCTTGATCAAAGGCATCCATTTCTGGATATTCTTCGTCGCCAGGTGCTGCTCTTCTCTCTAAGGCGTGATCACGCTGAAGCTCTAGTTCCTGAGCAAGTTGCATGAGTTGTGGAACATTGGGGAGAAATACGGTTGCAGTTTCACCGCGGCGACGTGCTCGCACGAAACGGCCAATCGCTTGCGCAAAGTAGAGCGGTGTTGCAGCACTCGTGGCATAAACACCAACGGCCAATCGGGGAACATCAACACCTTCAGAAACCATGCGAACGGCAATCATCCACCTGGAAGTACCTGCTGAGAACTCGTCGATCTTCTGTCCGCTACCGGATTCATCACTGAGAACTACGGTTGGTTCCTCACCTGTGATTTCAAACAGAACTTTTGCATAGGCGCGGGCATCGTCTTGATCGGTAGCAATGACAAGCCCAGCAGCGTCGGGTATTGACTGCCTGACTTCAGTAAGCCGATTGTTTGCAGCTTGCATGACCTGGGGTATCCAGTCACCACCTGGATCTAAAGCAGCACGCCAAGCCTGGGAGGTCACGTCTTTGGTGTTGTCTTGGCCAAGACGAGCTTCCATCTCATCGCCGGCGCGAGTCCGCCAACGCATAGAACCGGCATAGACCATAAACATCACAGGTCGAACGACTCCGTCGTGGAGTGCTCGGCCATAGCCATAGTCATAATCAGTCTGAGAGACAAGAACGCCATCACGATCAGGCAAGTACGACACGAAAGGAATGGGGGCGGTGTCGCTTCGGAAGGGCGTCCCCGTCAAGGAAAGTCGTCTCTCAGCGCGGCTAAAGGCAACGCGGAGTGAATCACCCCAGCTCAACGCATCACCGCCATGATGAACTTCATCCATGATGACCAGAGTTCTGGCCGAATCAGTGAGATCTTGATGAATATGTGCCTTCATCGCAATCTGGGCATAGGTCACAGCAACCCCATGGAATTGACGACCATGGCGCTTCTGAGCGTTGCTGAAATTCGGGTCGAGGCGAATACCCACCTTATGAGCCGCGTCTGCCCATTGGGTCTTGAGGTGCTCGGTGGGAGTGACAACCGTAATGCGGTCAATAGTTCTCCGGCGCAACAGTTCTGTAGCTAGTCGAAGAGCGAATGTGGTCTTTCCCGCACCAGGTGTTGCTGCAGCGAGAAAATCCTTGGGTTCATTCTGGAAGTAGGCATCTAATGCCTCCGTTTGCCACGCACGAAGGTTGTCTGCTGTTCCCCAGGGCGCACGTGCCGGATATGCAGGAGGGAGGTGTTCTGCGGCGAACGAGCCAATATGCGTCTGTTCACCGGTCATGATGAACCAATACTAAGAAAGAAAGGGCTCAATGCCTGATCGGTCACTCGGTGAGTGCGTATAAAGCGACCGCGCTCGCCGAAGCAACGTTCAATGAATCCACACCATGCAACATAGGAATGGTGACGACGGTGTCACATGCCTCTAATGCTTGACGACTGAGGCCATCACCTTCAGAACCGAATACCAGAGCAATTTTCGAGGGAGGGTTGGACACAAACTCTCTGAGTAATACGGCATCATCAGAAAGCGCCATAGCTGCGATGTGAAAACCAGACTTATGAAGAATTTCACGTGCTTCTGGCCATTCAGGCAACCTCGTCCAGGGAACCTGGAGCACTGTGCCCATAGAAACACGCACAGAACGTCGATACAGCGGATCAGCACATCTGGGAGTGATGAGAACAGCATCAGCACCTAAACCTGCTACTGCACGGAATATCGCCCCCACGTTCGTGTGATCGACGATGTCTTCCAGCACAACGACGCGAGTGGCATTGGCTAGTAAATCTGGTGCTGAAGGAAGCTCTGGTCGCTGCATCGATGCGAGGGCACCACGGTGCATTTCAAAACCAGTCAATTCTTGAAGCAATACAGAACTTCCGACATAAATGATGCACTCAGGGAAATCTGCCACCAGAGGCTCAATGTCAGCTAGCCATTGTTCTTGCAGGAGAACCGAACGCGGAATGTGGCCAGCATTCACAGCGCGTTGAATGACCTTGCTCGACTCTGCGATGTAGAGGCCACGTTCAGGTTCAGTCACTTTGCGAAGTGCCACATCTGTCAGCGAGACATAATCCTGAAGACCGTTGTGTGAGAGATCAGTGATGCGAACAACGGAAGCCATGAGTTCAGTTTGGCAGTAACTCGAAACATGAACGAAACGAGAGTGTTTTATGCTTGCGGCCATGGCCGCAATTCTGGAGCACAACACTCATGTCGAAGGCATTGATTCTTTAGTTGAGCTCATTAATGGCCGCCGTGTTGCCGTACTCACAGGTGCAGGTGTATCCACGGACTCAGGGATTCCTGATTACCGCGGTAAGGGTGCCTCAAAGCGCACTCCCATGAACATCAGCGATTTCCTCTCCTCCCCCTCGTCTAGGCAGCGCTACTGGGCTGGTGCTCATGTTGGATGGAAGTCATTTTCTGATGCGCAACCCAACCAGGGGCATCTGGCACTCGCCGCCATGGAACAAGCCGGCATTATCGAAGGCGTTATTAGCCAAAATGTTGACGGGCTCCATCGCCGTGCTGGAAGTTCACATGTTGTTGATCTTCACGGCAGCTTGGATCGAGTTATTTGTCTCGATTGTGGTCAGCAGTTTGACCGCTCTGGTGTTGAAAAGAAACTCAGCTCGCTCAACCCCTGGCTTGATGAATTGAGCAATATTGTCCTTGCTCCAGATGGTGACGTGGAAGTGACCGACTACAGCTCAGTCGAGGTGCCTACGTGTTCTGTCTGTGACGGGATTCTTAAGCCGGACGTCGTGTTTTTCGGAGAATTTGTTCCACCGAAGATTTTTTCTGCAGCGACTGGATTAGTAAAACGTGCGGATGTTCTCCTCATTGCAGGATCCTCACTCGCTGTTAATTCGGGAATTCGCCTTCTTGACCAAGCAAGGCGTCAGCGTATGCCGATTATCATCATCAACCGAGGTGATACTAAAGGCGATAAGAAAGCTTCCATCAAGTTAGAAGCCGGAACAAGTGATGTCTTGAGTTCTTTAGCGGTGAGCTTAGGAGCGGGACACCTTTACGAGGACATCGAGTAAGTCTGCCGCTGACTTCTTCCAGCTAAACAACGAAGCTTGTTTTTTGCACAGTTCCGAAACTTCCGTCCATGTTGCCTCATGAGTGAGTGACGTAATGGCGTCAGCAAATGCTTGCGGATCTTTCACATTCGCAAATAGTGCTGCCTCTCCCCCAATTTCATGAAATATCGGGATATCTGAAACCACTACTGGTGTTCCTAAGCTCATTGCTTCAACCAAAGGAATACCGAAACCTTCGTCTTTAGAAGCACTGACTAAAGCTGTCGCATGGGTCAACAGGTCGAAATAGTCCTCATCCGTCGTTCCATTGTGGAAATGAATCTTGGCTTCTGGAGCGAGTGCACTCAATCGTTGACGATCCTGCTCGGAAATCCGGCTTGTGAGGTGCAGGGTGAAATCAGGAAGGAGAGCAACTGCTTTCACGAGCGTCTCCACGTTTTTGTAGGGCATGAACGAGCCCATATAGACCAGCGATTTTATGCGGCTAGCAGCCGGGTTTACGACGATGTCTGATTGTGGTTGATCAGCAGCATTGTGAACGACAAACACAGGCTTAGTAGTGAGCTTGTGATCATGAATGAGTTTCTTGGTTGTTTCTGACACAGCAACAACAGCATCACTATGAGCCAGCAACATCTTCTGAGGCCACCAGGCGGTGTGATACAGACGCCACATCAACCTAATCGGCCAGGAAAACTGACGCGGAGGGGTCGGGTGACTGTAATAAATCAAGTCGTGCACTGTCAGAACGAGTTTGTATCTGCGTCCTCGAGCACCAATCGTCTGCATGGGGCTGAAGACGATGTCGGGCGATAGTTTGTTGATCTGCGAGGCAACCAACGGTTCACGAGGACTTGTCGGTGAACTAATCAACTCGTAGCTAAGTTCTGGCAACATACCTAACTGTTTTTCATCACTAATGAGCATGATGAGCTCATCACCTCGTTGAGCAGCTAGAGGAGCGAGTTGCTCGACTAGGCGGGCACTAAATCGTGAAATCCCGTCGTGATGATCAGTGCGGACATAACGGCAATCAAAAGCAATTTTCACGATGCTGCCTTGAGGCCAAGAAAGTCTCGAATATTGCGTGCAGCAAAATCAGGAGCTTCGTAGTGAACCAGGTGTCCCACGCCTTCAACAATTTCAAGTCGTGTGCCAGGAATACGGGAAGCAAGTAGCTTCTGCTCAGGTAGTGCAGTGATGTCGTCTTTGTCAGCGACGAGCATCATCAGTTCCTGGTGAATATCTGGAGCAAATTGAGACACATCATTAGAAACAGATGTCTCAAACGCTTCAAGCACAGAGTCACGTGAGGCAAACAGGCTGAAGTATTGATCATGCTGTTCGTGAATCCATCGACGCAGATTGGGGTCTTTTGTCTTCGCCATCGTTTCACTCATGACACGCACAATGGCTTTGTTCTTGAGCAGGGCATAGCCAGATTTCGCAGGTAATGCTGCTGCGGCTTTGTAATAGAGGACCGCCAGACGAGTCATAAACCCTCGAGGACCCTTGAGAGCATTTGCCGCAATGGGGTTGATCAGAATGGCCCGCTTATTGGGAAGTCCAGAAGCAAGAGAAGCACCAACAACGATGGAACCGAATGAATGGCCAAGTATGACCGAACTCTCCGCGTTGAGTGTAGTGATGAAACCAGAAAGCCAATGGGCATAAGAATTGATGTCTGCTGGGCTCGGTAGTGCATCCGAAATGCCGAACCCGGGAAGATCAGGAATGATGACATGAACATCGGCGCCGAGTTCAGCAACAATCGGTTCCAAACCATGGTGATCGCCGCGAAATCCGTGAATCATGACCAGCTGAATTGGTGATGAAACATCTCCGTATTCCCAATAGTGGGTTGTAACTCCATCAACAACGACAGAAGCTTCGGCAGTGGGGATCACGGCGAGCTTATGGGCATAAGGAGATACAGCAGGCATTGCTTCAAGTGTAGGCGCACCGAGGCATAAGCCAGCTCATGTCGGGGGTTCAACCTAGAGTGATTTACGTGACCAACACTGGATTGCCCGAATGGGCCAACGTTATTGCCGTATTCGATACAGAGACGACAGGTATCGCTCCAGAAACGACCCGTATCGTTTCTGCTCATGTGAGCGTCCTCAACCCTTATGGCGAAGTGGAAGACCCCACCAACTGGCTCATTGACTGTGGAATTGATATTCCTGAGCAAGCAACCGCAGTTCATGGCATCACCACTGAGCGTATGCGTGCTGAAGGAGCTCCCGCTGCGGACAGTATCTATGAGATCTTGACCAAGATTCAGGGTTTCCTATCTTCAGGCATCGGTGTTGTGGCATACAACGCTGCTTATGACTTCACCATCTTGGACCGTGAAGCGAAGCGTTATGGTTTTGAACCGCTAGATGTTCCAGCCCCCATCATCGACCCACTCATTATTGACAAGCAGGTTGATAAATATCGCAAAGGTAAGCGCACTCTCGAAGCTGCTGCCGCCCATTACGGTGTTGCTCTAACAGATGCTCACGACGCTTCAGCGGATGCAATTGCAGCTGGCCGTGTTGCGCAAGCCATTGGAAAGAAATATGCCGCCGATCTGGCATACCCTGCTCGTGAACTACATGACCTACAGGTCACCTGGGCCAAAGAGCAGGCAGAAAGCTATGCGACCTGGCGTCGCAGCCAGAACCTTCCGGTTTATCCAGGTGATGGACTGTGGCCCGTGCGCTAAGCGCACTACGTTAACGAAGAAAGCCCGGTCAATGACCGGGCTTTCTTGTTGAATATGAAGCTTACTGACCGAAACCGGCGAAACGCTTGTTGAACTTCTCCACACGACCGGCGGAGTCCATGATGCGCTGCTTACCGGTGTAGAAGGGGTGAGAAGCGTTGGAAATTTCAACGTCAATGATGGGGTACTCGTTGCCGTCAGTCCACGTGGTGGTCTTTGAGCTGGTGAGAGTGGAACGGGTCAGGAACGACTCGCCCGAAGCAAGGTCGTGGAAGACGACGGGTGCGTACTCGGGGTGGATGTCAGACTTCATCAGGATTTTCCTTCAATAGGGACGTTGCTCAACACATGATGTGAGGAACAAAAGCTTGCGGCCATTCGCCTTGCGAACAAGGCCGACTCACAATGTTATCAGAAACTTAGAGACTTGCTTGTGCAGAGTATCGACCGTCGTTGTTGTAGACGGTTACCTTCACCCCAAAAACATCAGTGAGGTTCTCACTTGTCAAGGTTGAAGCGATAGGACCTGCGTATGCCGCTCCCCCGTCTTTCACCAGGAGAACGTGAGTAAATCCACGTGGAATTTCTTCCACATGGTGCGTCACCATGATGATGGCTGGAGCAGTGGGGTTGCCTGCAAAGTAACCGAGCATCTGCATAATCTCTTCACGAGAACCAAGATCGAGACCAGCTGTGGGTTCATCAAGAAGAAGAAGTTCAGGGTCAGTCATGATGGAGCGGGCAATTTGCATGCGCTTTGCTTCACCCTCTGACAAAGATACGAGTGTCCGATCCGACAGAGATTCAAGACGCCATTCAGCAAGCACACGACGAGCCCTGCGGATATCGAGGTCTTCGAATTGTTCCCCGCGACGTTCAGCAGCGGCATATGCAGCGGTGATGACTGCGTCTGAAACGGTCTCAGTGGGAGGAATCCTCTTTGACATGCTGGAGGATGCATAGCCAACACGTGGACGTAACCATTCTGGATCAGCGGTAGAGAGGTCCTCATCAAGAACAGTTACCTGCCCACTTGATGGAACATCCCACCCGGCAGCCATATCCAGCAGCGAAGTCTTTCCTGCACCGTTAGCGCCGAGAATAATCCAACGCTGATCGCTGGTTACCTCCCAGTTCAGGTTGTTGACAACGGTGTT
>NZ_JAVWTF010000009.1:0-42486 GCF_036667855.1 Aurantimicrobium sp.
GAACACCTCAGGCGAGATAGCCGAGGCAGCACCGTGAGCACAGTCCAGCACCACGTGCAGGCCGTTGAGCTTGTTGGGCAGGGTTCCCAGCAGGTGAATGACGTAGCGGTCTTCTGCATCTGCGAAGCGACGAATACGACCAACCTCACCGCCGGTGGGCAGCAGGTGATCGGCGTCCAACGCAGCTTCGATGCGGTCTTCGACCTCATCAGGAAGCTTCGTTCCGCCGAAGGCAAAGAACTTGATGCCGTTATCAGGAGCAGGGTTGTGCGAGGCCGAAACCATCACGCCGAAGTCTGCGCCGATCGAACTAACCAAGAAGGCAGCTGCGGGCGTGGGAATCACGCCGGCATCCAACACATCAATGCCCGAGCTGGCGAGACCAGCAGAGAGGGCAGCAGTGAGGAACTCACCTGAGATGCGAGGGTCGCGAGCAATGACCGCAGTAGCACGACGTCCCTCAGCTCGTCTGGCTTCGGCTCTGCGACCGCTGGTGAGAACCACCGCGGCCGACTGGGCCAGTGCCAAGGTTAGGTCTGCCGTGAGTTCACGGTTTGCTAAGCCTCGGACACCGTCCGTGCCGAATAGACGTGCCAAGGGACAGTCGACTTCTGCTAAAGAAGCGAGATTAACGCTTCGAGAACTGAGAAGCCTTACGAGCCTTCTTGAGACCAGCCTTCTTGCGCTCAATGACGCGAGCGTCACGAGTCAAGAAGCCAGACTTCTTGAGGGTCGCGCGGTTGTTGTCGCGGTCAATCTCGTTGAGTGCACGAGCAATAGCGAGACGCAGTGCGCCAGCCTGACCGGAAGGGCCGCCGCCGCTGATGCGTGCAACAACGTCGTATGCGCCACCGAGCTCAAGCACGGTGAAGGGGTCGTTGATGAGCTGCTGGTGCAGCTTGTTGGGGAAGTAGTTAGCGAGCTCGCGGCCGTTGACCGTGATCTTGCCGGAACCGGGTACGAGGCGTGCGCGAGCAATTGCCTGCTTGCGACGACCTACAGCTGCACCTGGAACGTTGAGGATTGCGCGAGGAGCCTTAGGAGCTGCTGCGACAGGAGTTTCGGTTGAGTACTCGGTGACCTCTACGGCCTCGGTCTCGATTTCTGCGTTATCCGCCATGATTACTTAATCCTTTATCTAAATCTTCGAGGCTCTACTGAGCTACCTGAGTGAGGGTGTATACCTGTGGCTGCTGTGCAGCGTGAGGGTGCTCAGCGCCGCGGTAAACCTTGAGCTTGCGGAACTGGTCGCGACCGAGTGAGGTCTTGGGGAGCATGCCACGAATAGCCTTCTCCACAGCGCGCTCAGGGTTCTTCTCGAGAAGATCGGTGTAGGTAGTAGCAGTCAGACCACCGGGGTAACCAGAGTGGCGGTATGCCTTCTTCTGTGCAGCCTTGTTGCCGGTGAGGACAACCTTGTCTGCGTTGACGATGATAACGAAGTCACCCATGTCCATGTGAGGAGTGTAGGTGGCCTTGTTCTTGCCACGCAGAATGGTTGCAGCGTGAGATGCGAGGCGTCCGAGAACAACGTCGGTTGCGTCAATGATGACCCAGCCGCGCGTAACTTCTGCTGCCTTAGGCGTAAAGGTACGAGTCACAGTAATACTGCTTTCTTGTCGAAATGAGTGGTCCGTGTATCCCGCTCAGTCGTTGCGTTCTCAGCCAGAATCTGGCTAGAACCCATCAGTCGAGGGCTCAACTTCGGCGGCTTATCCATAGAGAACAAGCACCAAGGGTCTAATTTACGCCACTTGAGTCTTGTTGGTCAATTTGGGCCGGTGGCTCAGTTCGTGCAGGGGATTAGTGTTTCATCAATTTCTCCACGTACGTGCGGATTCAGACTCACAGAGATACAGATGTATAGTCTTAAAGCTAAATTCGGTACGTACGTATCTATTTTTGCGTAATCGTGCCATAATTGAAGCATGGAAACCCCAAATCAGTACGCACGTTCGGAATTCTTGACAGTCTCCGCCCCCAAGCTGAAGGAGCGGAGAAAACTACTTCGATTGACACAAGAAGAACTCGCGGCTGCGGCGCGCGTGTCCCCAAAGTTAGTGGGAATGGTTGAGGCGGGCAAGCCCACCGTTCAACTCGACGGTCTCGAGAGAATTCTCTCAGTGCTGGGATATTCCCTTTCGCTTGGTGATCTCACATGATTGGTAACGTCTTCGTCGGCAATCGCCGAGCGGCAACATTGCGCAGAGAAGGCGCCCACACTGTTTTCACATACGAGACCGATTACCTTGATGGCAACAACGACTCAGTTGCAACAACACTTCCACTGAGCCCAGAGCCAGTCCACACCCCCGGTGCTTCTGTTCCTGCCTTCTTTGCCGGGCTTCTTCCTGAAGGTCGCCGGTTGAACGCGTTGGTCAGAAACGCGAAGACCTCAGCCGATGACGAGCTAGGTCTTCTACTTGCCGTGGGGCCTGCCACAGTCGGTGATGTTTACGTGATTGAGGGCAGTTTGCCCGTTCAGGAAAAACCTACGGTCCAGATTCCGCGAAACCCAGAACAGCTTGATTTCTCAGAAGTCTTTGCGTCACAGGGAATTGCTCTGAGCCCCCGCATCGCTGGGGTTCAAGATAAAGCCTCAGCACAGATGATCTCTTTCCATGCGTCAAAGGCTGACGTGGAACACCTCATCAAGTTTGATCCTCCTGAATTTCGCCACCTCTGCCGCAACGAACAGTTTTTTCTCGAGCGCGCGAAAAAGCTCAAAATAGATGTGGGGCAATCACGGCTCATCACTGACAGCACTGGCGTAGAAGCATTGCTGGTCAAAAGATTTGATCGAAACAAGAAAGAACTTATCCACGTAGAAGACGGAACCCAGGTTCTCGGACACTATCCTGCCGACAAATACAACCTCAGCTTTGAAGAAGTAGCCCAAGGCCTCAGTCGAGCCACCATCTCACCACTTGCCTCCAGTATTAATTTGCTCACGCAACTCGCTTTCGCTTGGCTCACCGGAAACGGCGACATGCACGCCAAGAACTTGTCCATCGTGGGGAGGAAACAAGCCAGCTTGGTGGCACCAATGTATGACTTACCTAGTTCACTTTTCTATCCGGATCTGAATCCCGAGCTTGCTTTGAAAGTTGGCGATCACTCAACTCTCACTGTGAAGAGATTCATCGAGGTAGGTCAATTTCTTGGATTACCTCTGGCATCTGTTGAGAATATTCGTCGACGCGTGCTGGCTGTCACCGAAGAGATTGCTGACGAGGTTGACAACGGGGTGCTCCCCTTTGACCCCAAAATCACATCCAAAGCAGCACGGCAGCTTCGCCGGAGATATCAAGAGTTCAGTAAATACTTCTAAAGGAAATCTTCTTCAAGCACGCGGCGACTGCGGGTAAGGTCTGCCCTCTGCCCCACCTCTGAATCTGGAGGGTAAATGATCTGGGTCAGGGTCAACCCGTGTGCAGGCATCACCTTGAACACACTCGTGCGCTCCCCCTTGGTGCGCAGGTCTTCAATGGCATCCAGAGAATGCGTTCCTGACCCAGCAGCAACGCACGCCCCCACAAGTGATCTCACCATGGAGTGGCAGAACGCATCAGCCTGCAACTGAGCCACGATCACACCGGAAGCATCCCGCTCCCAGTGGAACTCTTGAAGTTCCCGAATCGTGGTCGCACCAGGTCGTGGTCTACAGAATGCACCAAAGTCTCGAAGACCGAGCATCATCTCTGCTGCCTCATTCATGGCGTCCACGTTCAGAGGGTAGAAGTGAAAAGCGGTACGGCGACGCTCAATGGGATTGAGTCGCTCGAGACCATCTGCCAGTCGGTATTCATAGCGTCTGGCTAAAGGGGAGAATCGGGCATCAAACCCCAACGGGGCAACGGTGATCTTATTGATCACCACATCAGCATTACGTCCCACTGAGCCATCCACGCGCCGCATGAGGGCATGCAGCATGGTGTGTGGGACCTGGGGCAACCCACCAACAACGGGAATACCACCCTGCTCTTGTAGTGCACGACGTTCTTCGCGGGAGAAGGAGACCCGGATGAGCTGTTCTAACGGAACATCGATGTGAGCCACTTGGTCAGCGGCATGAACACCGGCATCCGTTCTTCCCGCAACGACAATGCGGGGGGAGACCTCCATGCGCAACACTTGCGCGAAGGCCTGCTCGAGAGTTCCCTCCACAGTGCGCTTGCCGGGCTGTTTCGCCCAGCCAGCGAAGTCTGTGCCGTCATAGCCAAAGTCCAGACGGAGACGAACATCGCCTTCCACGTCAATGAGGTCAGAAAAGTCATCCTCGACGATCTCGCCTGGGGTTATGGCTTCCTCATTCACGTCTCAAAGTCTAAAGCTTCAACAGTGCGCAGTTTCCTACATGACTTAACCACAGAAGCCCCGGTGTAACACCGGGGCTTCCAACGTGTGTGATGAAGACTACTTAGCTTCTTCTTCAGTAGCTTCTGCAGCGGGAGCTTCTTCAGCAACCTCTACAACAGTCTCTTCAACAACGGTTTCAACTTCAGCTTCGCCAGCTGCGTCAACGACGACCTCTTCGGTCACCTCGTCAACAACAACTTCCTCTACAACCTCAGCAGCTACAGGAGCAGCAGCCTTGGGAGCCTCAGCCTTAGCAGGCTTAGCCTTGGCAGGCTTCTTGTTGACAGGCTCGAGCACGAGCTCGATCTGTGCGAGAGGAGCGTTGTCACCCTTGCGGTAACCGAGCTTGGTGATGCGGGTGTAGCCGCCCTCACGCTCAGCAACCAGAGGAGCAATTTCAGCGAAAAGGATGTGAACAGCTTCCTTGTTACGCAGGATCGACAGCGCACGGCGACGTGCGTGAAGGTCTCCACGCTTTGCAAACGTGATGAGACGCTCAGCCACGGGACGCAGGCGCTTTGCCTTGGTCTCAGTGGTCTTGATCGACTTGTGAGTGAACAAAGAAACGGACATGTTCGCGAGCATCAAGCGCTCGTGTGCAGGACCGCCTCCGAGGCGAGGACCCTTAGTTGGGGTAGGCATTTTTTATATCTCCGTAAATCAATGACGTGTCTAGAAAGACAGTCGCTTAGATGTTCTCGTCTTCGTCGAAGCCACCGTAGAAGTGTGCTCCGTCAAATCCGGGGACAGAATCCTTGAGAGACAGGCCCATCTCGATGAGCTTGTCGCGAACCTCGTCGACCGACTTCTGACCGAAGTTGCGAATGTTCATCAACTGAGTTTCGGACAGAGCTACGAGCTCAGAAACGGTGTTGATGCCTTCGCGCTTGAGGCAGTTGTAGGAACGAACAGAGAGGTCGAGGTCTTCAACAGGAATCGACAGCTCAGAGCTGAGGACTGCGTCAACTGGTGCAGGACCGATCTCGATACCTTCAGCAGCAGTGTTGAGCTCGCGTGCCAGACCGAAGAGTTCGGTCAGGGTGCGTCCAGCAGAAGCCATTGCGTCACGAGGAGTGATGGCCTGCTTGGTCTCAACGTCAACGACCAGGCGGTCGAAGTCAGTGCGCTCACCGGCACGAGTTGCCTCGACGCGGTAGGTCACCTTGAGTACTGGAGAGTAGATCGAGTCAACAGGAATCTGACCTGCTTCGGAGAACTCGGAACGGTTCTGGCTACCGGAGACGTAACCGCGGCCACGCTCGATGGTCAGTTCGAGTTCGAACTTTGCCTTGTCGTTCAGGGTTGCGATCACGAGCTCAGGGTTGTGGATCTCAACACCTGCAGGTGCGGAGATGTCTGCAGCGGTGACAACGCCAGCACCCTGCTTACGGAGGTAAGCGGTGATGGGCTCGTCGTGCTCGCTGGAAACAACCAGAGACTTGATGTTGAGGATGATTTCAGTTGCATCTTCCTTGACACCGGGGATGGTGGAGAACTCGTGGAGTACGCCGTCCAGACGGATGCTGGTTACTGCTGCACCAGGAATGCTGGAGAGCAGGGTACGACGGAGCGAGTTACCAAGGGTGTAACCGAAACCTGGTTCAAGCGGTTCAATGATGAAACGTGAACGGTATTCGGAGATGTTCTCTTCGGAAAGCGTGGGGCGCTGTGCAATGAGCACTATGTATTCCTTTCGGCTGAGTGTCCGATATATGACACTCGCGTGAGCGGGGTTATTGAGTTGTTAAAACGGGGGAAAGACTAAACGCGACGACGCTTAGGTGGACGGCAACCGTTGTGAGCCTGTGGGGTCACATCGGAAATCGAACCAACCTCGAGGCCAGCGGCCTGAAGCGAACGGATAGCGGTTTCACGACCAGAGCCGGGGCCCTTGACGAAAACGTCAACCTTCTTCATGCCGTGCTCTTGTGCCTGGCGTGCTGCCGACTCTGCTGCAAGCTGAGCTGCGAAGGGAGTCGACTTACGTGAACCCTTGAAGCCAACCTGACCAGATGAAGACCAGCTGATTACGGCACCAGTGGTGTCAGTGATTGACACGATGGTGTTGTTGAACGTGCTCTTGATGTGGGCCTGGCCCACAGCAACGTTCTTCTTGTCCTTTTTGCGCGGCTTGCGAACTGCCGACTTAGGTGCTGCCATGATTTCTCCTAAAACCTATTGGGGGCTAGTACCCGCTATGCGGATTACTTAGCCTTCTTCTTGCCGGCGACGGTACGCTTTGGTCCCTTGCGGGTACGAGCGTTGGTCTTGGTGCGCTGACCGCGAACCGGCAGACCCTTACGGTGGCGAAGACCTTCGTAGCTACCGATCTCAACCTTGCGGCGAATGTCAGCCTGTACTTCACGGCGGAGGTCACCCTCGACGCGGAAGGTTCCTTCGATGTAGTCACGCAGAGCGACCAGCTGGTCGTCGGTGAGGTCCTTGACGCGGATATCTCCGCTGATGTTGGTGTCAGCGAGAGTCTTGAGTGCTCGCGTACGGCCAACACCGTAGATGTATGTCAGTGCAACTTCCACGCGCTTTTCGCGGGGAATGTCTACTCCGGCAAGACGTGCCATGGTGGCATCTCCTTGTGTGTAGTGGAGGTGTGGAGCATTCCCGGTGCCACGGCCTCCAACCGTAGGTGTCCCCTACTTGCGTAGGTTCTTGGGAGTGCTTATTGAGTTGTTGCGGCGAACCGCGGGATCACTCGTGAGAGTGAAAATCTGTGGGGTAGTTACTAGCCCTGGCGCTGCTTGTGACGAGGGTTCTCGCAGATCACCATGACGTTTCCGTGGCGGCGAATAACCTTGCACTTGTCGCAGATGGGCTTAACGCTGGGGTTAACCTTCATTGTTCTTTTCCTTTTTATCGCTGTCTTCGTACCGAAGCCTTGTGGGCTTTGGCCGTTACTTCTCAGTAACCCTTATTTGTAGCGGTAGACGATACGTCCGCGAGTGAGGTCGTAAGGGCTCAGCTCTACGATGACCTTGTCCTCAGGGAGGATTCGGATGTAGTGCTGGCGCATCTTGCCCGAGATGTGGGCAAGAACCTTGTGGCCATTAGTCAGCTCAACGCGAAACATTGCGTTGGGCAACGCTTCGGTGATCGAACCTTCGATCTCGATGACGCCGTCTTTTTTGGCCATAACTCACTTATCGCTTTGTTGGGGATTACTGGTCTTGCGGATGCAAAATGATTTCTGACGACACGCCAAAGGCATGGCAACAGACACCAAAGTCCAAGCTTATGTGATATTCCCGCAGAAATCCAACTCGGATTTAGGCAATGGGGGTGGGAACGACACCGAAGGGTGCCAAACCTGCTGCGCCACCGTCATGCGCAGTGAGTACCCAGATGCCATCTTTGTGCACAGCAACCGAGTGTTCCCAGTGTGAAGCCATGCCACCGTCTTCGGTGATGACGGTCCAGTCATCTTCTCCGACATAAGTATCGATCTTGCCGGTGACCACCATGGGCTCAATGGCCACAACCAGTCCAGGCTTTACTTCAGGGCCCTTTTGCTTCACACGGTAGTTGAACACCGGTGGAGCTTCGTGCATGTCGCGGCCAATACCGTGACCGATGTAATCGGTCAGGATGCCGTAGCGGTGGCCAACCTTCATGCCTTC
Organism: Aurantimicrobium sp.; assembly: GCF_036667855.1. Taxonomy (NCBI): domain Bacteria; kingdom Bacillati; phylum Actinomycetota; class Actinomycetes; order Micrococcales; family Microbacteriaceae; genus Aurantimicrobium; species Aurantimicrobium sp. The sequence goes on from NZ_JAVWTF010000009.1 coordinate 7,992, forward strand.
GAGTTCGATGTAACCCTGGATGGCGTCGCCCACCTCGTTGAGATGCTTAGCCTTGGCCAGTCGAGCAATACCTGCCCAGAGAGAACCTTCGGTAATCTTCGAGAGCTGTTCGCGTTCGGCCACAACCTCGGGACGGCTGGGGTCCGGAACCACAACAGTGATGGCGGAGTCGCCATTCCATTCCTGATATTGCGCACCAGCATCAATGGAAACAATGTCACCGGGCTCGAGAATACGACCACCAGGAATACCGTGGACGACTTCGTCGTTCACCGATGCACACACGGTGTGACGGTAACCAGGAACCAGCATGAAGTTAGGCTCGCCGCCGCGGTCGCGAATCGCTTTTTCGGCAGCGGTGTCAATTTCAAGCGTGGAAACACCCGCGCGAATCAATGGACGTGCTGCATCCAGTGCGGCAGCGGTGATGAGTCCGGGTTCAACCATGAGCCTCAGCTGAGCTGGGGACTTATAGATGTTGGTGCGGAAACCCATGAGCTTTCAGGCTTAGGCCTGAACACCCTTATCTGCCAGAGCAGAAACAATACGTCCGGTCACTTCTTCAACCGCACCGAGGCCATCCACGGTGACAACAAGGCCACGAGCAGAGTAGGTGTTGATGAGTGGAGCAGTCTGCTCTTCATAGACAGACATGCGGTGACGGATGACTTCTTCGGTGTCGTCAGCGCGGCCTTCGATCTCAGCACGCTTGAGCAGTCGATCCACCACAACATCGGTGTCAGCGGTAATCAAGACAACAGCGTCGAGCGCCTTGCCATCTGCGGAAAGCATGCGGTCAAGTTCGTTCACCTGGTCGATGGTGCGAGGGTAGCCGTCAAGGAGGAAACCAGAGACAGCATCTGCTTCGTGCAGACGATCTTCGACAATGGCGTTAGTGAGCGAGTCAGGAACATACTCACCGCGAGCCAAGATGGACTTCACTTCGAGCCCCAGAGGAGTTTCGTTCTTCACGTTTGCACGGAAGATGTCTCCGGTGGAGATGGCGGGGATTGAGTAGGTGTCAGCCAGAATGGCAGCTTGCGTACCCTTGCCTGCGCCGGGAGGACCGATAAGAAGCAGGCGAGTTCCCGTCATTAGCGTAAGAGCCCTTCGTAGTGCCGCTGCTGCAGCTGAGAATCAATCTGCTTAACAGTCTCCAGCCCCACACCCACAACAATCAAAATTGAGGTTCCGCCAAACGGGAAGTCGGTGTTGGCGCCAGCGAGGGCCAGAACGATCAAAGGCAAGATGGCGACGATACCGAGGTAGATCGCACCTGGCAGCGTAATGCGAGTGAGGACGTAGTCCAGGTATTCCGCAGTGGGGCGACCGGCACGAATACCGGGGATAAATCCGCCGTACTTCTTCATGTTGTCAGCTACCTCTTCAGGGTTGAAGGTAATAGCGACGTAGAAGTAGGTGAAGCCCACGATCAGCAGGAAGAACAAGATCATGTACGAAGGCTGGTCGCTCTTGACCAGGTAGGTCGAGACCCAAGTAACCCATTCTGCAGGCTGCTGACCAGCAGCAGGCTGGTTGAACTGTGCAATCAGTGCAGGCAGGTACAGCAGCGAGGAGGCGAAGATCACGGGGACCACACCGGCCATGTTGACCTTGATGGGGATATAGGTGTTGTTACCACCGTAGGTACGACGACCCACCACGCGCTTGGCGTACTGAACCGGAATACGACGCTGGGACTGTTCCACGAACACAACCGCAACAATGACCAAAAGGCCCATTGCAAGAACGATGAGCAGGGTGTTGAGGCCACGTGCTGCGTAGACGTTTCCGAGAGAGCGAGGGAAGCCAGCTGCAATCGAAGTGAAGATCAGCAACGACATTCCGTTACCGATTCCCTTCTCGGTGATGAGCTCAGCCATCCACATGATCAGACCAGTACCTGCGGTCATGGTGATGACCATGAGCAAGATGGCGTACCAAGCGTCGTTGGTGAGCAGCTGAGTACATTCAGGAGTGGAGTTCGTTCCGAAGAGTGCACCCGAGCGAGCAACAGTAATCAGAGTGGTGGACTGCAGAACACCGAGCGCAATAGTGAGGTAGCGGGTGTACTGGGTCAGCTTGGACTGGCCAGCCTGACCTTCCTTGTGCAGGGTCTCAAAGTGAGGGATGACCACGCGCAGAAGCTGCACGATGATCGAAGCAGTGATGTAGGGCATGATGCCCAGAGCAAAGATGCTCAGCTGGAGCAGTGCGCCACCGGAGAACAGGTTGACGAGCTCATACAGACCAGAGGTGTTCTGGTTCGCGTTCAAACATGCCTGTACGTTACCGAAGTCAACGTAGGGGCTGGGGATGAACGATCCCAAGCGGAAGAGGGCGATGATGCCCAGCGCGAAGCCAATCTTGCGGCGCAAATCTGGAGTACGGAATATACGTACTACTGCACTAATCACACATGACTCCTGTAAATCTTGGTGTAACGCGCACTGGCTCCCCCGAAGGGGAGCCAGCAACGCTACGTTTGCGCAACCAGCGAGTGGTTACTTGATTGAACCACCTGCGGCGACGATCTTCTGCTCTGCTGAGCTCGAGACCTTGTCAACTGCAATGTTCAGCTTAACAGCGATGTCGCCGTTACCGAGAACCTTGACCTTCTCGTTCTTGCGAACAGCACCCTTGGCGACGAGGTCAGCAATAGTGACATCTCCACCGTTGGGGTACAGCTCAGCGAGAGCATCGAGGTTGACAACCTGGTACTCAACGCGGAAGGGGTTCTTGAAGCCGCGCAGCTTGGGGGTACGCATGTGCAGAGGCATCTGCCCACCCTCGAAGCCGATCTTGACCTGGTAACGAGCCTTTGTACCCTTGGTACCACGACCCGCAGTCTTACCCTTAGAACCTTCACCACGGCCTACGCGGGTCTTTGCCTTCTTCGCACCAGGTGCGGGACGAAGGTGGTGGACCTTGAGGACCTGTTCGCGAGATTCAACTTCAGTCTTCTTAGCAACAGACTTTGCAGCCTTTGCCTTAGGAGCTTCGGTCTTTTCAGCAGCAGGCTTAGCTGCAGCCTTGGGAGCAGCAGCCTTCTCAGCAGCGGGCTTTGCAGCAGCCTTGGCAGCAGGTGCCTTAGCAGCGGCAGCCTTGGGGGCAGCAGCCTTCGCAGGAGCCTGAGCGGCGTCCTTCTTCTCTTCAGCCATTAGTCAATCTCCTCGACCTTGACGAGGTGAGCCACGGTGCGAACGTATCCGCGAGTAACGGGGCTGTCCTCTTTGACGACGATGTCGCCAATGCGCTTCAGTCCCAGGCTGCGAAGTGTGTCGCGCTGGTTCTGCTTTTCGCTAATTACGGACTTGATCTGGGTAACCTTCAGACGAGCGGCCATTAGGCACCTGCCTTTGCAGCCTCAGCTTCTGCGCGCACGAGGCGAGCAGGAGCAACCTGGTCAAAGTCCAGGCCACGACGTGCGGCAACTGCGCGAGGCTCTTCGAGCTGCTTCAGTGCTTCCACGGTGGCGTGAACAATGTTGATGGTGTTCGACGAACCGAGAGACTTGCTCAGAACGTCGTGGATGCCTGCGCACTCGAGTACGGCACGCACTGGACCACCGGCGATAACACCGGTACCAGCAGCAGCGGGACGAAGAAGTACGACACCGGCAGCAGCCTCGCCCTGAACAGGGTGAGGAATGGTGTTAGCCGAGCGAGGAACGCGGAAGAAAGCCTTCTTAGCTTCTTCAACACCCTTGGAAATTGCCAGGGGTACTTCCTTAGCCTTGCCGTAACCGACGCCAACCATACCGTTACCGTCACCGACGACGACGAGTGCGGTGAAGCTAAAGCGACGACCACCCTTGACGACCTTGGATACACGGTTGATGGTGACGACGCGCTCGAGGAACTGGCTCTTCTCAGCGTCGCGGTCGCGGTTGCGATCCTTGTTGGGGTTGCGCTCACGGCCACCGCGGCGAGCCTCACGAGGCTCGTTAGCGGTGTCTACGATTGCAGACTCCACAGCTGCTTCTGCAGCTTCAGTTTCGTTAACAGTGTTCTCGCTCACAGGCTCAATCCACCCTCTCGGGCTCCATCGGCGATCGCAGCAACGCGACCGGCGTACTTGTTTCCACCGCGGTCGAAGACCACAGCTTCAATTCCGACCTTCTTTGCGCGCTCAGCGACGAGTTCGCCAACCTTGCGTGCCTTAGCGGTCTTGTCGCCAGCGAACGTGCGCATGTCTGACTCGAGGGTCGATGCCGAAGCAACGGTGACACCCTGTGAGTCGTCGACGAGCTGAACGAATACGTGACGAGCGGAACGAGTGACGACCAGACGTGGACGTGCAGCAGTTCCTTCGATCTTCTTGCGAAGACGTGCGTGACGGCGGTCGCGTGCGGCCGACTTGGACTTTCCTCGGGTTCCGAGTGCCATGGCTACTTACCAGCCTTTCCAGCCTTGCGGCGAACAACTTCGCCTGCGTAACGCACACCCTTGCCCTTGTATGGCTCTGGCTTGCGCAGCTTACGAATGTTGGCAGCAACTTCACCGACAGCTTGCTTGTCGATTCCGCTCACGATGAGCTTGTTGTTGCCCTCAACAGTGAAGGTGATGCCTGCAGGAGGCTCCACGGTGATGGGGTGCGAGTAGCCGAGTGCGAACTCAACGCCTGCGCCCTTCGAAGCAACACGGTAACCAGTACCGACAACCTCGAGACCCTTTTCGTAGCCCTGGGTTACGCCAACAATCTGGTTAGCGATGAGGGTACGGGTCAAACCGTGCAGCGAACGCGAGTTGCGCTCGTCATCGGGACGGCTGACAACTACCTGGTTCTCTTCGATCACAGCAGTGATAGGAGCAGAAATGGTGAGCTTCAGTTCGCCCTTGGGACCCTTGGTAGTAACGTCCTGACCTTCAATGGTCACGGTTACACCACCAGGGATGTCAATAGGAAGACGACCAATACGTGACATTCTCGGTTACCACACGTAGGCGAGGACTTCCCCACCTACGCCCTTCTTCTCAGCCTGACGGTCAGTAAGAAGACCGCTAGAGGTGGACAGAATGGCGATACCGAGGCCACCGAGGACCTTGGGGATTTCGTTCGACTTTGCGTAAACACGAAGACCAGGCTTCGATACACGCTTGATGCCGACGATGGAAGCGTGACGGTCTGCGCTGTACTTGAGGTTCAGCGTCAGGGTCTTACCAACGCGTGCGTCAGCAACTTCCCAATCTGCGATGTAACCCTCAGACTTGAGGATTTCAGCAATACCCGTCTTGAGCTTGCTGTTCGGCATGGACACGGAGTCGTGGTGTGCCGAGTTCGCATTGCGCAGTCTGGTCAGCATATCTGCGACCGGATCTGTCATTGTCATGTGTTTATCCTTTATTCACCAGGTTTCGCAGCCCGTTACACGGGCGTGCGACCTGTGGTGCTTAGTTGGTAGAGGTTTCTACCGACTTGAAGGGGAAGCCCAATGCCTTCAGCAGTGCGCGACCCTGGTCGTCGTTCTTGGCAGTAGTCACAACAGTGATGTCCATACCGCGAGGACGGTCGATCTTGTCCTGGTTGATCTCGTGGAACATTGTCTGCTCGGTGAGACCAAAGGTGTAGTTTCCGTTTCCGTCGAACTGGCGGTCAGAAAGACCACGGAAGTCGCGGATACGAGGAAGGGCCAGTGCCAAGAGGCGGTCCAGGAATTCCCACATGCGGTCACCACGGAGGGTAACGTGCGCACCAATGGGCTGTCCTTCACGCAGCTTGAACTGTGCAATCGACTTGCGAGCCTTCGTAACAGAAGGCTTCTGGCCAGTGATAGCGGTGAGGTCAGCGACGGCGAAGTCGATGAGCTTGCCATCCTTGGCTGCTTCACCAACACCCATGTTCACCACAATCTTGGTGAGGGTTGGGATCTCGTGAACGTTCTTAAGGCCGAGTTCAGTGGCCAAGGCCTTCTGAATTTCGTCCTTGTACTTACCCTTGAGACGTGGCTGGATTTTGCCAGCAACTGCGGTGTTCGACATTACAGGTCCTTACCTGACTTCTTGGCGTAACGAACGCGAACAGTCTTGCTCACGCCGTTCTTGGTGACAGTCTCAACGCGGTAACCAACACGAGTTGGCTTCTTGGTCGAGGGGTCAACAATGGCCACGTTGGAAATGTGGATCGGAGCCTCAACGGTCTCGATGCCACCGGTCTTTGCGCCACGGTCGGTCTGACCAACGCGAGTGTGCTTGGTGATGTAGTTGACACCCTCAACGATGACGCGGTTGCGCTCGGTGAGAACCTCAATTACCTTGCCCTGCTTGCCACGGTCTCCACCGCGTGCCTGCGAGCGTCCAGTGATGACCTGAACCAGGTCACCCTTCTTGATGTTCGCCATGACTAGATAACCTCCGGTGCCAATGAAACGATCTTCATGAACTTCTTGTCGCGCAGTTCGCGACCGACAGGACCGAAGATACGAGTACCGCGTGGCTCGCCATCCGCCTTGAGGATGACAGCTGCGTTCTCGTCGAACTTGATGTAGGAACCGTCGGGACGACGGGTCGACTTCACGGTACGAACGACGACAGCCTTGACGACGTCACCCTTCTTCACGTTTCCGCCGGGGATAGCGTCCTTGACGGTTGCCACGATAACGTCACCGAGACCGGCGTAACGACGACCGGAACCACCGAGAACGCGAATCGTGAGCAGCTCCTTGGCGCCGGTGTTGTCGGCAACCTTGACGCGTGATTCTTGCTGAAGCACTTCTAACTCCTTTTACGAAGTAGGCCAGGGCCTACTTAGCCTTCTCGACGATCTCGACCAGACGCCAGCGCTTGGAAGCACTGAGCGGACGGGTCTCGCTGATAACAACCAGGTCACCGATGCCGGCGGTGTTGAGCTCATCGTGAGCCTTAACCTTCGAGCTGCGGCGAATAACCTTGCCGTAGAGAGGGTGCTTAACGCGGTCCTCAACCTCAACAACGATGGTCTTGTCCATCTTGTCGCTGGTGACGTAACCACGACGAACCTTGCGGTAACCGCGAACGATTGCCTCAGTCTCTTCGGCCTTCTTAGCCTTTGCGGTAGCCATTATTCGGTCTCCTCCGCGGTCTCGGCCTTAGCGGCCTTGGTCTTCTTCTCAGCCTTTGCTGGAGCAGCTGCTGCAGCAGGCGTTGCACGAATACCGAGCTCGCGCTCACGGAGAACCGTGTAGATGCGTGCGATATCGCGCTTGACAGCACGGAGGCGTCCGTGGCTCTCGAGCTGGCCGGTAGCCGACTGGAAGCGCAGGTTGAACAGCTCTTCCTTCGCCTTACGGAGCTCTTCTACGAGACGCTCGTTGTCAAAGGTGTCTAGGTCGTTGGAACCGAGTTCCTTGGATCCGATAGCCATTATGCGTCACCCTCCTCGCGCTTGATGATGCGTGCCTTGAGGGGCAGCTTGTGGATTGCACGAGTCATTGCTTCACGAGCAATGGTCTCGTTCACACCGCTGAGCTCGAAGAGCACGCGGCCTGGCTTGACGTTAGCTACCCACCACTCTGGTGAACCCTTACCGGAACCCATGCGGGTTTCAGCTGGCTTCTTGGTCAGAGGACGGTCTGGGTAGATGTTGATCCAAACCTTTCCACCACGCTTGATGTGACGGGTCATCGCGATACGAGCGGACTCGATCTGACGGTTAGTCACATATGCGGGGGTCAGAGCCTGGATACCGAACTCACCGAACGACACCTTGGTGCCACCAGTTGCCTGGCCGGAACGGCCGGGGTGGTGCTGCTTACGGTGCTTTACTCGACGTGGAATCAACATGGTTATGCCTCAACTCCTGCTGCTACCGGAGCCTTCTCGCCCTGTGGGGCGCGACGGGGACGGTCGCTACGCTCGGGACGGACACTCTTCTGGTTAGCCTGCTCGCGAGCAAGCTCCTTGTTAGTGATGTCGCCCTTGTAAATCCATACCTTCACACCAATGCGGCCGAAGGTGGTCTTGGCCTCGTAGAAGCCGTAGTCGATGTTCGCGCGGAGGGTGTGCAGAGGCACACGACCTTCACGGTAGAACTCGGAGCGGCTCATTTCAGCGCCACCCAGACGACCGGACACCTGGATACGAATACCCTTAGCGCCAGCGCGCTGAGCGCCCTGAAGGCCCTTACGCATTGCGCGACGGAAAGCCACACGACCTGCAAGCTGCTCAGCAATACCCTGAGCTACCAGCTGAGCCTCAGCCTCGGGGTTCTTCACCTCGAGGATGTTGAGCTGGATCTGCTTACCGGTGAGCTTTTCGAGGTCAGCGCGGATGCGCTCTGCCTCGGCGCCACGGCGACCAATCACGATGCCGGGACGGGCAGTGTGAATGTCTACGCGGACGCGGTCACGGGTGCGCTCGATCTCGATGCGTGCAACACCTGCACGGTCGAGGGTCTCGCTGAGCATGCGACGGATCTTGACATCCTCAGTCACGAAGTCGGCGTAACGCTGACCCTTCTTCGTGCTGTCGGAGAACCAACGTGACACGTGGTCAGTGGTGATTCCCAGACGGAAGCCGTAGGGGTTTACTTTCTGGCCCATTACTTGGCCTCCTTCTTCGCAGCCTTGCCAGCAACCTCGAGCTCGTCGGGGGTAGCAAGTACGACAGTGATGTGGCTGGTGCGCTTCAAGATCTTGAATGCGCGACCTTGTGCACGGGGACGGAAACGCTTCAGGGTTGCACCCTCGTCGACAAAAGCTGCCGAAACGAAGAGGTCCTGTTCGTCAAGGAATGCGTTTGCAGCATCTGCCTTGACACGAGCGTTAGCGATTGCCGAAGCAACAAGCTTGTATACGGGCTCGGAAGCGGTCTGAGGTGCAAACTTCAGAATCGCGAGAGCTTCGTGAGCCTGCTTTCCACGGATCAGGTTAACAACGCGTCGAGCCTTCATAGGGGTAACGCGGATGTGACGCACGCGTGCGACTGACTCCACCATTTCTATTCCTCCTATCGTCACCGCGGTTAGCGGCGACGGCCCTTCTTGTCGTCCTTCACGTGACCGCGGAAGGTACGAGTTGGTGCAAATTCACCAAGCTTGTGACCGACCATGGTTTCGGTAACGAACACAGGAATGTGCTTGCGACCGTCGTGAACTGCAATCGTGTGACCGAGCATCGCGGGGATGATCATCGATCGACGCGACCAGGTCTTGATTACGTTCTTTGTGTTGGCCTCGTTCTGGCGAACAACCTTGCGGAGCAGGTGTTCGTCAACGAAGGGGCCCTTCTTAAGACTGCGTGGCATCTTCTTAAACTCCTACTAGCGCTTCTTGCCGACGGTACGACGGCGAACGATGAGCTTGTCGCTTTCCTGGTTAGGACGGCGTGTACGGCCTTCCTTCTGACCCCAGGGGCTGACAGGGTGACGACCACCGGAGGTCTTACCCTCACCACCACCGTGTGGGTGGTCGACTGGGTTCATAGCAACACCACGAACGGTTGGGCGAACGCCCTTCCAACGCATGCGGCCAGCCTTACCCCAGTTGATGTTCGACTGCTCGGCGTTACCGACTTCACCAATGGTGGCGCGGCAACGAGCATCAACGTTGCGGATTTCACCCGAAGGCAGACGAAGCTGCGCGTAGGGGCCGTCCTTAGCAACGAGACGAACAGATGCACCAGCGGAACGTGCCATCTTTGCTCCGCCACCGGGCTTGAGCTCGATCGCGTGGATGACGGTACCGGTGGGGATGTTCTTCAAAGGCAGGTTGTTACCTGGCTTGATGTCGGCGCTTGCGCCCGACTCAACGAAGTCACCCTGGCTCAGCTTGTTGGGAGCCAAGATGTAGCGCTTGGTGCCATCAACGAAGTGAAGCAGTGCAATACGTGCGGTGCGGTTGGGGTCGTACTCAATGTGAGCGACCTTGGCCAATACGCCGTCCTTGTCGTTACGACGGAAGTCGATAACGCGGTACTGGCGCTTATGGCCACCACCGATGTGACGGGTAGTGATACGACCCTGGTTGTTACGGCCACCAGTCTTGGACAGGGGGCGCAGCAACGACTTTTCAGGAGTCGAACGAGTGATTTCAGCGAAGTCCGCAACGCTCGAGCCACGACGGCCCGGGGTTGTGGGCTTGTACTTACGAATAGCCATGATTAGTCCTCTTTATCCGTTCCGCTTAGCCAACGGCCGTAAAGATGTCGATGGAACCGGACTTCAGAGTGACAATGGCGCGCTTGGTGTCCTTGCGCTTGCCCTGGCCAAACTTGGTACGGCGGGTCTTGCCCTGACGGTTCAGGGTGTTGATCGAAGCAACCTCAACCGAGAAGATCTTCTCGATAGCGAGCTTGATTTCGGTCTTGTTCGAGCGAGGGTCTACGAGGAAGGTGTACTTACCTTCGTCGATCAGGCCGTAGCTCTTTTCCGAAACGACCGGAGCGATGATGACATCGCGAGGGTCCTTGTTCCACACGTCGAGAGTCATTACTTGACCTCATCCTTCTTCTTGCTGTTCACGAAGGAAGTGATTGCTTCCTGAGTGAACACAATGTCGTCAGAGACGAGCACGTCGTAAGCGTTCAGCTGGTCTGAGTTCAGAACGTGAACGTTAGGCAGGTTGCGAACGCTCTTGAGCGAAAGCTCATCGTTGCGCTCAAGAACGATGAGTACGTTCTTGCTCTTAGCGATGGTGTTCAAGAAGTCAGATGCAACCTTGGTCGAAGGTGCGTTCTCACCGAATGCGGTCACGGCGTGGAGACGTCCACCACGTGCGCGGTCAGAGAGAGCACCGAGCAGAGCTGCAGCAATCATCTTCTTGGGGGTGCGCTGTGCATAGCTGCGTGGGGTTGGTCCGTGGACGATTCCACCACCAGTCATGTGAGGAGCACGGATCGAACCCTGACGAGCGCGACCGGTTCCCTTCTGCTTGAAAGGCTTGCGACCTGCACCAGAAACTTCGCCGCGGCTCTTGACCTTGTGCGTACCCTGACGGGCAGCAGCAAGCTGAGCTACAACAACCTGGTGGATCAGTGGGACGTTAACGGTGACGTCAAAGAGTTCAGCAGGAAGCTCTACAGAGCCAGCCTTCTTGCCCTTGAGGTCAACGACGTCGAGAGTGGTAACGGTAGCCATGGACTACGCCCCCTTCACTGCGTTGCGAACGAATACGAGGCGGCCACGTGCACCGGGAACAGCGCCCTTGACGAGCAAGAGGCCCTTCTCTGCGTCTACTGCGTGAACCTTGAGGTTGAGCACGGTGACGCGCTCTCCACCCATACGACCGGCCATGCGCATGCCCTTGAAGACGCGGCTGGGGGTCGAAGAAGCACCGATAGAACCGGGCTTACGGTGGTTACGGTGTGCACCGTGAGATGCGGAAACACCCTTGAAGTTGTGACGCTTCATAACACCGGCGAAGCCCTTACCCTTGCTCGTGCCCATGACGTCGACCTTCTGGCCGGCTTCGAAGGTGGAGTCAACGGTGAGTTCCTGGCCAACGCTGTAAGAAGAAGCGTCGGGGGTGCGAACCTCAGTGACGTGGCGGCGAGGAGTTACGCCAGCCTTGTCGAAGTGACCGGTCGCAGGCTTGTTAACCTTGCGAGGGTCAATAGCGCCACCAGCGATCTGAACAGCTTCGTAGCCGTCCTTCTCAACGGTGCGCAACTGGGTTACAACGTTGGGGGTGATTTCGATAACGGTCACGGGAACAAGCTTGTTGTTCTCGTCCCATACCTGAGTCATACCCAGCTTCTTGCCGAGCAGACCCTTAACAGTCTTAGTTGGATTTGCCATGTTGACCTCTACAGCTTGATCTCGATGTTGACATCAGCAGGAAGGTCAAGACGCATGAGCGAGTCAACAGCCTTGGGCGTGGGGTCGACGATGTCGATCAAACGCTTGTGGGTGCGCATCTCAAAGTGCTCGCGGCTGTCCTTGTACTTGTGAGGTGAACGGATGACACACACCACGTTCTTCTCAGTAGGAAGGGGCACAGGGCCGACAACAGTTGCACCCGCACGGGTAACAGTGTCGACAATCTTGCGCGCCGAGGAGTCAATGACCTCGTGGTCATATGACTTAAGTCGAATGCGGATCTTTTGTCCCGCCATGTGACTCTCTCTTTCATTCAGAGCGTCGTACAGCCTCGGAGCTGCATTGGACGCTTCGCGTTAAAACGCTGGCACTCTACTTTTAGGTGTCGCACCACTGTTTACATGTCAATGTGCTGTGGGCTTTCCCCGCGCGAACGCGGCAAAGTCTGGGTTACCCCAGGCTCAACGGAGAGCTTTGGCGATGTCCTCTACCTGCGGCCTAACGTGATCGGAATGTTCCGTCGTTATGCACTGCCAGGGTAGTGATTTCTGCACAAAGGCAGAAAATGTCGAACTTGAAGAGTCTGCCACACATTACAACCCGAGTGCAACCCGGGCGTGTCGAGGAGTTTGCCCAGCAAAGACGCCACTGTTGCCTTAGCTAAAGAAGGGCCGGGGCAGACCTTCCGCCGCTGCGGCATCTTCGCGTGTTATATGCGAGCGTGCGTGTGCCACGGCAAGCTCTAAATTATCAAAGAGATGGTTGGGGTGCCGCAGCTGCCCCAGCACTCCCACGCGGGTAATGAGCTCCCGGTGTTGCTCAGGGATTCCCTTGATAATGGCCGTTTTGCCGTCGCGTTCTAGCTGCGTGACAATCTCTGCCAATATCTGCGCGCCGGTGGCATCGAGGAATTGCACACCCGAGAGCTGAATAATCACCACGGTCACATCAGGGTGTGTGGTGACCTCATCGTGAATCTTGTCGGCCACTCCAAAGAACAAGGCACCTTCGATCCGGAACAACGCAATACGGTCATCTCCAGGAACTGCAGGCCCAGGTAGATCAACCTGGTGAACCTTGCCCCGCATGATCAGTGCTCGGATAGAGAACAGCACTGTCACCACAATGCCGACCACCACCGCCTCAATCAGATCAAGGGCAACAGTAATCACTGCCGTGGCAATGAAGATCACAGCGTCGTGCTTAGTGCTGCGCAGAATCTTCCACGCTGCCCTGCTGGGAACCATTCGAACTGCTGTCACCATGAGCACCCCGGCGAGCGCGGCCAGAGGAATCCTGGAAACAGGACCCGTCGCCAGGTAGACCACACCGAGTAATACTGCTGCGTGAACTATCGAGGCCATGCGGGTTTTACCGCCGGAGCGCACGTTCACCGCGGTGCGAGCAATCGCACCGGTGGCGGGCATACCGCCAAAGAGTGCCGACCCCACCGAAGCAAGTCCTTGCCCCACCAGTTCTCTGTCTGGGTTGAATACTCCCGTATTGGCCATGCTTGCTGCCACACGTGCGGACAGCAACGACTCAATGGCAGCAAGTGCTGCCACGGCAATGGCGGGGACAATCAACTCCCCTATCTTCACACCCGCAAAGTCGGGGAACGAGGGCATTCCCAACGAGCTGGGGAGCTCACCAATACGAACAAGCGGGGACCTGGTCAGCTCTGCGAACACCGTGATCACGACGATGCCAATAATGGACCCGGGAACTACCGGGATGACCTTGGGCGTGACCACCATGATCAGCGCCACAATCAACACCGCACCCAACGACCAGAGTGCCAAGTCCACGTTCGCCGCCAGGATGGCGCTAATTCCCGAAACCACCGCATTCGTCGACTCCACAAACTCGGGGGAACCCACTGCCGCAGGTATTTGCTGAACGAAGATGATGACGGCAATACCGAGGGTGAAGCCCTCAATGACCGGCCACGGAATAAAGGACACCGAACGTCCCAGCCGGAACAGGCCCAAGAGCAGAACGATGACGCCGGCCATGAGTCCCACGATGATGACCGACCCCGCACCATGAGAGGCAACAATCGGGGCCAGTACGACGACCATCGCACCGGTGGGACCCGAGACCTGAACGTTCGAACCACCAAAGACGGCAGCAATAAAGCCAGCCACGACCGCCGTGATGAGTCCGGCTTCTGCGCCCACCCCTGAGCTCACACCGAAAGCCAGAGCCAAAGGTAATGCCACGATGCCGACGGTGAGACCAGCCAGAAGGTCGGACTTCCAGGTTCTGGGGAGGGCGGAATAGTCTGCTCGACCTGGGAGCAGTGACTTCAGCGTCGCCCACATGAGACCAAGGTTATTCCTGCGAAGCTGAATTCCCTGCACACGGGCTTCCGCTCACGGGGAAGTGCTTATCCCTGAACTTTTCCAGACAATCGGGCTATTGGTTTCAAGATGCTGGGCTTGGCCAGCAACCAACCGACCACCATGACCACCACAGCGAGTCCAAAGATGCCTGCCCCCAGCCAGGACGTACCGTCATTGGCAGCAAACATCATGTTGAGGTTACGCAGAGCACCCGTGGTGAACACCAATGTGACGTGCGCCACGATAAAGATAAAGAAATAGAACAAGACGATGGTGTGGAGCCTGCGAGCCAGGTCTTCAGGGAAGACACGGTGCATCCAGCCCTCTTTCGGCCACACCGGAGACAGGCGCAGTCCGGTCTTGATCGCAATCGGTGCGGCAATGAAAACCGTGACGAAGTAGGCAAGAACCTGCAAGCTGTTGTAATTGACCCACGCATTTTCTAGTGGCCAACGCAGTGATGCATATTGCAGTGCGGCAGAAACAGCATTGGGAAAGACATCCCATGATGTGGGAACGATGCGCATCCACTGACCTGTTACCCAGAGCAACACAATGAAGACAACTCCATTGAGCACCCAGAACACATCTATAGAGATATGCAGCCAGTGATAGATACCCATGCGCTGGGCAGGGCCAATCCGTGAAATGAGGCCGGTTTCTTTCCGGGTCCAAAAAGCTGGAGGTCGCTTCTTAGAGCGGATGATCAAGCCGGTTCGAATCACCAGCAACATAAAGAACATGTTCAAGAAGTGCTGCCATCCCAGCCAGGCAGGAAGACCGACGGGTGCTCCCTCAGGCAATGGGGTTGTGCCACGGTAATTCGAGATAAAAATCGCGACTTCGGGAATGGTGCGCATCCACTGCGCCACCAAGATCACTACGGTCATCGAAAACAGAAGAACTGCCGACCAGCCAGCAACTTTCTTGACCTGCACACCCACACCACAAATCTACCGTGAACGAGTGTGGGCCCCAGCAAAACTGGGGCCCACACCGTTGTCGTATTCGAATGAATTACTTTGCGTTAGCTCGCATCTGGTTTGCCACCTCAATGGCATCACCTGCGGGAGCATCCGACTTCGACGCTGGACGAGCGATAAGCATATACAAAATGCCCGCCGCGAGTACGACGCCGAGACCCAGCAAAGAAGCCCAGTCGGCAACAAAGTTGCCGCTCGCGCCAGGCTGGAGCAGCCACAGAATTGCCCAGATGCCATAGGCCAGTGCAGCAATGTTGACGATCATGCCCCAGGCACCAAGTTGGAATTGACCTGCAGGCCTCCAGCCCTTGAAGCGCTGAACCAGCGAAGCCAAGACAACTGACTGGAATGAGATGTAAATACCCAAAACCGCGAAGGCAGTAATGGGAACCAGGGTGTCAGGCATCGCATAGATAACCACGGCCAGAATGATCGGAATCACGCTGGCAACAAACAGAGCGTTGCGTGGGACCTTGGTGCGAGGAGTGAGCTTGGCCAACCACGCACTTCCAGGAAGCATGCCATCGCGTGCTTTGGACTGGATGAGGCGGCTTGCAGCTGCTTGCAGGCTCAAGATGCACGAGATGAATGCCAGCACAGCTACACCAACGAAGATCTTGGCACCAACGACACCGAGTGAGGATTCCAAAATGGCAGGAATCGGGTTCATGTCTTCACCGTTGACGATGCTGATCAGGTTAGGTGCTGCCATGACGTATCCAGCAAAGGACATCAGAGCAGAAACAGCTCCAACGAAAATCGTGAGATACATGGCCTTAGGAATACGGCGACCTGGGTTGCTGACTTCTTCAGCAACGTCACCACAGGCTTCAAAGCCGTAGAACATGAAGAGACCGACGAGTGCCGACGCCACAAACGCGGTCATGTAGTCACCATCACCCTTACCAAAGGTGTCGAAGAAAACTGACCAGTCGTTTCGGCGCTGGAAGATAAGCAGGTAGAGACCCACACCCACCACACCGACAAGCTCAGCAGCCAGACCAATTCGTGCAATGCGCGACATGGTCTTGGTTCCACCGAGGTTCAACAGCAGTGCCACCAGCAAAATACCGATAGCAAATGCCAAGGTGGATTCTGGAGTGACAGCAACACCAAAGATTTCCATGGCATAACCGGTGCTGAATTCAATAACAGCAGTGATGGTTACCAACATGGCCCAGACATAAATCCAGGAGATGAGCCAGGCATACCGTTTACCCCACAGACGTCTCGCCCAAGGATAGAGACCTCCGGCAATGGGGAACTGGGACACAATCTCGCCGAACACCAGTGCCACAAGAAGCTGACCAGCTGCGACAATCACAATCCACCAGATTGAAGGGGGGCCGCCGGTGGAGACCGCAAGAGCGAACAATGAATAAATCGCTACCAGCGGTGAGAGGTATGTGAATCCGAGGGCGATGTTCCCCCAGAGTGACATGGTGCGTGAATAGCTGGTCTGGTATCCCAGGGCCTTCAGATGCGCATCATCGTCATGGTGCGTTTGTGAAACGGACTCCGACATGCGAAACCTTTCGGTGTTCACGCTCAGTGCATTCCTCAATTCAGATGCACAACGGCGTGCTGAGAATCAGGCTAAACCTAGAAACAACGCAACGCCAGATAGAAATATCCCGAATTGTGGCTTCACTATTGGTAGATTGTCGGCTTTGTCACGAGAACAACCGAGGTTACTCCGGCGGGAGCGTGATAACTATGCGATTGTCGTCAAACGGTTTGTCATCGGCAGAGGGCATAGGTGCTCTGGCTTCAGCCTGTTCCTCAGCAACAATTCGAGACTCACGGGCACTGGGGAGAAAGAGTTCATCCATCACCGCGAAAGCGCCAGCTGCTCCACCAGAAGGTTTCTTACCCAGTTTCTTATTGCGGCGCTGAGCGGGGTATGAGATCACAAAGATCATTAGGGCAATTACCCCGACCCAGGTCAGTAGCTCCGACAAACTCATGGGTCAAAGCTATCAAAAGGGTTTGAGGGCATAAGAAAAGGGGCCGAGCTTTCGCTCGGCCCCTCTATCGAGTAATCGAAATTACTTGATGATCTTGGTTACGGTACCAGCACCTACGGTACGACCACCCTCACGGATAGCGAAGCCGAGGCCCTCTTCCATGGCGATGGGCTGAATCAGCTCAACGGTCATGTCAGTGGTGTCACCAGGCATAACCATTTCCTTGCCCTCAGGCAAGGTGATAACGCCGGTCACGTCAGTGGTACGGAAGTAGAACTGAGGACGGTAGTTTCCGAAGAATGGGTTGTGACGTCCACCCTCATCCTTGGAAAGGATGTAGGCAGTTCCTTCGAAGTTGGTGTGAGGAGTAACGGAACCAGGCTTTACAACAACCTGTCCACGCTCAACCTCTTCACGCTTGGTACCGCGGAGAAGAAGACCACAGTTCTCGCCAGCCCATGCTTCGTCGAGCTGCTTGTGGAACATCTCGATACCGGTAACGGTGGTCTTCTGAGTGGGACGGATACCAACGATCTCAACTTCAGAGTTGATGAGGAGGGTACCGCGCTCGGCGCGACCAGTTACAACGGTTCCACGACCGGTGATGGTGAAGACGTCCTCAACGGGCATGAGGAATGGCTTGTCCTTGTCGCGTACTGGGTCTGGTACGGAGCTGTCAACAGCTTCCATCAGGTCCAGGATCGACTGGGTCCACTTTGCGTCACCCTCGAGAGCCTTGAGGCCGGATACGCGAACAACAGGAGCGTTGTCGCCATCGAAGCCCTGGCTGGAGAGGAGTTCACGAACCTCGAGCTCAACGAGCTCAAGGATTTCTTCGTCGTCAACCATGTCGGACTTGTTCAGAGCAACGAGGAGGTAAGGAACACCAACCTGCTTTGCGAGCAGAACGTGCTCGCGAGTCTGAGCCATAGGACCGTCAGTAGCAGCAACCACGAGGATTGCGCCATCCATCTGAGCAGCACCGGTAATCATGTTCTTGATGTAGTCGGCGTGGCCAGGTGCGTCAACGTGTGCGTAGTGACGCTTGGGGGTCTCGTACTCAACGTGCGAGATGTTGATGGTAATACCGCGCTGACGCTCTTCAGGAGCGGAGTCGATCGACGCGAAGTCGCGCTGAACGTTGGTTGCGGATGGGTAGGTGTCAGCGAGAACCTTGGAGATTGCTGCGGTAAGAGTGGTCTTACCGTGGTCAACGTGACCAATGGTTCCGATGTTTACGTGAGGCTTGTTGCGCTCGAATTTGGCCTTAGCCACGGGGTCCTCCTAGGACATTCGAGTAGCTTCCGGTTGGAAACTACAGGGTTTGGATTATTTTACTGAACTCACAAGGAGCGAGATTACTCGCCCTTGTTTTTCTGGACGATCTCGTCGGCGACAGCCTTCGGGACCTCGGCGTAGCTGTCGAAAGTCATCGAGTACACAGCGCGACCTGAGGTCTTAGACCGCAGATCACCGACGTATCCGAACATCTCCGACAGGGGGACAAGGGCGCTAACGACCTTGACACCCGTTGCATCTTCCATGGACTGGATTTGTCCACGGCGAGAGTTGAGGTCACCGATAACGTCACCCATGTACTCCTCGGGAGTACGAACTTCAACAGCCATAAGTGGCTCGAGAAGAACGGGGTCAGCCTTTCGGGCCGCCTCCTTGAAGGCCATTGAGCCTGCAAGCTTGAAGGCCATTTCCGATGAGTCAACGTCGTGGTAGGCACCATCGAGGAGGATGCCCTTGACGCCGACCATGGGGTAGCCAGCGAGAACGCCGACTGCCATGGAGGCCTGGAAACCAGCATCAACGGATGGAATGTATTCACGAGGAACACGTCCACCAGTTACCTGGTTATCGAATTCGTAGATCTTGTCGCCCTGAACCTCAAGAGGCTCGAGTGAGATCTGAACCTTAGCGAACTGACCTGAACCACCGGTCTGCTTCTTGTGGGTGTAGTCGTGCTTGTCTACCTTGCGACGAATGGTCTCGCGGTAGGCAACCTGAGGCTTACCCACGTTGGCCTCAACATTGAACTCGCGACGCATACGGTCAACGAGGATGTCGAGGTGAAGCTCACCCATACCGGAGATCACAGTCTGACCAGTTTCCTGGTCCTGCTCAACGCGGAAGGTGGGGTCTTCTTCAGCAAGCTTCTGGATAGCAGTACCCAGCTTCTCCTGGTCAGCCTTGGTCTTGGGCTCAATAGCAACCGAGATAACAGGCTCGGGGAAGCTCATTGATTCAAGAACAATGGGGTTTGCAGGATCGCAGAGGGTGTCACCAGTGGTGGTGTCCTTCAGACCGATCACGGCGTAGATGTGACCAGCAGACATCAAGTCAACAGGGATTTCCTTGTTGGCGTGCATCTGGAAGATCTTGCCGATACGTTCCTTCTTGTCCTTAGTTGCGTTGAGCACCTGAGCACCGGACTCTGCCTTACCCGAGTAAACGCGGGTGTAGGTGAGACGACCGAAGAAGGGGTGAACGGCAACCTTGAACGCAAGTGCTGCGAAAGGCTCGGAAGCATCAGGCTTACGCTCGATGACCTTTTCCTCATCACGCACGTCGTGGCCCTGAGTTGCGGCAACGTCGAGTGGGCTGGGGAGGTAGTCAACAACAGCGTCAAGCATGGGCTGAACACCGCGGTTCTTGAAAGCAGAACCACAGAGAACGGGGTAGATCTCCGAAGCGATAACCATCTTGCGGATGGTCTTCTTGATCTCAGCAACAGTGAACTGGTCGTCACCGTTGAGGTAACGCTCGAGAAGTTCGTCGTCACCTTCAGCAACAGCTTCGATCAGTGCAGCGCGGTATTCGTTTGCCTTGTCGACGAGGTCCGCAGGGATCTCTTCGATGTCGTACTTGGCACCCATTTCCACGTCACCCTTAGCGTCTCCACGCCAGGTGAGTGCACGCATCTCTACCAGGTCAACAACACCTTCGAAGGTGTTCTCGAAACCGATAGGAAGCTGGATAACAAGTGGCTTAGCGCCCAGACGCTTGATGATGGTGTCTACGGTGAAGTAGAAGTCAGCACCCAGCTTGTCCATCTTGTTGACGAAGCAGATACGAGGAACGTCGTACTTGTCAGCCTGACGCCATACGGTCTCAGACTGAGGCTCAACACCTTCTTTACCATCGAACACAGCAACAGCACCGTCGAGAACGCGGAGCGAACGCTCCACCTCCACGGTGAAGTCAACGTGACCGGGGGTGTCAATGATGTTGATCTGGTTCTTGTTCCAGAAACAGGTGGTAGCAGCAGAAGTAATCGTGATACCACGCTCCTGCTCCTGTGCCATCCAGTCCATGGTTGACGCACCATCGTGAGTTTCACCGATCTTGTGGTTTACACCGGTGTAGAACAGGATTCGCTCAGTGGTGGTGGTCTTTCCAGCATCAATGTGAGCCATGATGCCGATGTTGCGGACCTTGTTTAGGTCAGTGAGGGCTTCTTGAGCCACAGGATTCCTCCGAAATAGTTAGTGAACAGGGTTTGGCTCGGACTACCAGCGGTAGTGAGCGAAGGCCTTGTTCGACTCGGCCATCTTGTGGGTGTCTTCACGACGCTTGACTGCTGCGCCAAGACCGTTAGATGCATCGAGAATCTCGTTCATGAGACGCTCGGTCATGGTCTTTTCGCGACGAGCCTTTGCGTAGCTGGTCAACCAACGCAGTGCGAGGGTGTTTGCACGGTGAGGCTTAACCTCAACGGGGACCTGGTAGGTCGAACCACCAACACGGCGAGAGCGAACCTCAAGGGTGGGGCGCACGTTGTCGAGTGCCTTCTTGAGAGTTACTACTGCGTCTGCGCCAGTCTTTGCGGTTACACCTTCGAGTGCACCATAAACGATGCGCTCTGCGAGACCCTTCTTGCCATCAAGAAGAATCTTGTTGACGAGCTGGGTGACAATGGGGGCGCCGTATACGGGATCGGCGACTACAGGACGCTTAGGAGCGGGACCTTTACGAGGCATTACTTCTTCTCCATCTTCGCTCCGTAGCGGCTACGAGCCTGCTTACGGTTCTTAACAGCCTGGGTGTCGAGTGCGCCACGGATGATCTTGTAGCGAACACCGGGGAGGTCCTTTACACGACCACCGCGAACGAGCACCATCGAGTGCTCCTGGAGGTTGTGACCTTCACCTGGGATGTAGGCGGTTACTTCAGTACCGTTGCTGAGCTTGACACGAGCAACCTTACGAAGAGCCGAGTTGGGCTTCTTGGGGGTGGTGGTGTACACACGGGTGCATACGCCACGCTGCTGAGGGTTCGACTTGAGGGCGGGTGCCTTGGTCTTGGTGACCTTGGGCGAGCGTCCCTTACGAACCAACTGGTTAATAGTTGGCACTATTTACTCCTTGATAAAACTGCACGGTGACAGCCGCTAAACGATTTAGCTAAACATCTGCCGCGACTTCACGAGCGTGAAGTCATTTCTGACAGATATGCCGTGGGGGTTCACCACTGTTGAAAGTGGGTAGACCCTTAAGGTGTTTCTGGCACGCAAAACGCACCAAGGCAAAAGCTTATCTCAGCTACCCGGTGGGGTCAAACGGCAGTTTGCCTACTCAGTCACTTCAGGTGCATCGCGCAGCTTGCGACTCTTGACTGCGATCCAGCCACCAAACCAGATGGGGATCTCACGAGAGAGCACCACAGCGACCAAAACCAAGGGGTTGAAGGCAATTCCGTGCCACATAAAATCAAGGGCTTCACTCAACGTCAGCGTCCAGGCGCGAACCGTGAGCAGACCTGCACCAATAGCGGTGGCATAGGTCAGGATGGCAACAACTAAGCCCCACAACACGAATGTGCGCCAGTGGCCCTTGTTGATCAGGATGGCCAAGATCACGAAGTAGAGCGTGAACGCAATAGCGGTGAGCCAATACACCGGAGTAGAGAGGAAGGCAATGGTGCGGTCTTGGATAAAGACCGCGGCCTGCGTTCCTTCGGCCGAGTCCCCATACATCCAGGCAGCAGCGCTATAACCCCAGGCAGCCAGGGCATAGAGAACGGCAAAGAGCACGCCGCCCAAGAGCGCAACTAGGGCACCAGTTGTGCGGTTGCTGGGCGCAGCCTCAACCGCAGGAGCATCTTCCGTGGTCTGCGATCCGTTCACACCAGCAAAGCCGAGGCCTTGAGGTTCTTCCTCGGGTGCAGGCTTGAAGAACTCGGGGTGGTCTTGTGACGAGTCGCTCATGGTGCGCTTAGCCTACACCGCAGATGGCCCCGCAAAAGCAAGGCCATCACTACGTTTCGTCAAATCAATTACATTAATATTTTTTTAGAAATTGGAAAATTCCCTTTGGCAGTTTTGGAACAAGGTAGGGAGCTACAAATCGGCTACTCACCTCGACCAACAAACCCCACAGACCAAAAATGAGGAATGACCAGGCAGCCATGTATACGCCACCAGATGCCCCTGCGAAGCCTTCAGCCCCACTGTATGAAACTGCGAAAACAGAGAAGATTTGTAGAACTAGACCTAAAAAGGCGTAGGCAAGAGGAGTTTTAATCCAATCCGAATTGGTGCCTAGCTTTCCACCACGCCTAATCGCCAGATACATCGATGCAATAAGCCCTAATGCGAGAACTACCAACAAGGCCACCCACGGAACCCATGCGTCCAAAGTCATCGAAAAGAGACCTAAGTCCTGCTGAAATGCACCACCTAGCAAAGACATATCTGCACGTATTTGGCCGAGAAGCAGAATGTTTGACACCCATATCCCCGCCGTTGGCAATAACAACAAAACCAGCCAGAAATCAATGGCTCCCCCCGTTGAAACCCAAATCAAAAAAGCAATGGTTCCGACAAGCATCAATGCACCTAAGTGACGAAGTGACGTCGCAACAGTGCCTGCAGGAACATATTCAAGGATCTTGTCTAGCCATTTTTTCTCTAATTTAAGAACTGAAAGAAGAATCGTCACGGCGACGAAAACAAACAGCAGAATAAAGGACAGGAATGAAGCCGCTGATTGACTCATTTCGGAAAATGCATCTCCGGTTTGTATGGGAAGAACCGCGGCAAATATCGTGGCGGCCAGAGCAACCATGAGACCGCTGATGATTGCAGGAAGTAGTAGTTTCGCCATACCTAGTTTTGCCTGATCGGCGAGCAACTTCCTAGAAGCAAAGATTGTATTGAGGATCAGCGCAGCAAAAGTAAACAGTGGCACAAAACCAATCGAAAACCCGCCAAAACTTTGCTCCGAAGAAGAAACTAGCGAACTAAATCCAGCCAATGTAATTGATTGGAATGCACCCGTGAAGGTGTTTCCAAAATCAAAGTAACTCCAGTTCGAAATAATTCCGCCCAGCAACAGCACAACCCAACTGACTACATAAGTCGATGCGAATGTTATTGCCGCAAGAAGGAAACTCTTCTTGACAACATCCCCGGAAATCGTCTTTACAAAATCCGGAAGGGTCGCTTTCTCAAATTGCTCATCTGCATTGTCCGTCATAATATTTACCTCTAACTCGCTCGACTGGAAAGTTACTTGACCATAATTTCGGTTGGTTCCCCATCCTCATTGATGAATGCGGTCCACACTCCATCCGATTGCGAAAAGGTGACATCGGAATATCTTGAATCGCTAGCTGCTTTCCACTCCTTCTTCGACGAGAAAAAATATCCACCACTTCCGTAGTACTCGTAAGAATATTTAAGCGTTACCGAAACTGAGAAAATGTACGCATCGTAAACACTGATGGCATCAGCGTCTGGCCCTTCGCAGGAGTCCAAAACATAATTTCTATAAGTTTCTGGGTCCAGATTTGCAGTAAGGTCGGCGAACAGAGCATCACACGCCGCGGGAAGCGTTGCTTCAATTTGCTCAAATCCCGTGTTAGACAGTGCTACCCCAGTCTTTTGCTTGCTCCAGGTCTCCTTTGCGTTAATTTTGGGCATCTCAATCCAACCAGTTGGATCTGGCGCAATCTCAGGTGCAATTGCTAAACCGGGCATTGCCTCGTAATAATCGGGCTTGAATGTTTTGTCGCCAAACTTCCAGTTGCTTGCCACCGTCGTGCCGGGGAAATTCATTTCCTGCAAGTCATAAGACCATGTTTGTGAACCGGCCGCAGATTGTGCGCCTGTGAAAATCAGACCGTACTCACTATCGTTTTGCTGAAACGTCAGCGTGTAGGTAATGGTGCCCGTCTCAGGGGACTTGTATTCCTCTACAAAGGGTTCAGTCTCAAGCCCGGAACTGGGGAGTAAAGGGAGCACCTTATCGTCGTCATCAGTTTCGAGACCGGAATGTTCCGTGAATGCTGCCAGCAAAGCCGCAAATTCAGGTCCGTTACCTTGCTTCAACAGATCTAAGATCCTTGACAATACAGCCTTAGGTTCCTGTTTGACCACATCTTGGGGTTTTGTCGAGGCACACGACACAAGGGTCGTCACCAGAACAAGGCCTACAAAAATTGAAAGTGTTTTTTTAGCAAACGACAAAGTAATCCCCCATTTTTGACGCTCAACCCAGATGGGTCTCACATAATTAATCTACTACGGCTCTAGGTCAAAAAATAGTGTTTTTTAAAAGAGGGAAAACTTTAGTGCGTAAACCTTAGCCCTGCAGTCGCTCTTTTTTTAGCCGGCGGTAGGCCAGCCAGCCGGTAAGTATGAGGATCACAACGGCTACACCAATGCCGGCAATAAGCACGATAGATGCATAATCAACGGGTGGTTTTACTTCGAGCACTCCCGCATCAGCCCAGCGCAAATTATTTGTGAGTACTAAGGCGCGGTACTTCCCCGGAACCAGTGCTTCATCCACCCTGACATCCTGTCCGGATTTGCCAGCTTTTGCATCAAACAGTCCGGCCATTGCTGTTGGGGAGGTCTCCCAGGGCTTTTCTTCGCCTTCGGGGACAAATCGAATAGTCCAATTTTCGGAGCTATCTAAACCTTTTACAAATACCTGAATATCTTGACCGACTTCAGCAGTGTTCGTCGACAAGCTCGCCCCTGGTAATTGGCTTGACTTGTCTTCAGGATCAAACGGAATCGTTACGTCCTGCTGCTTGACGGCTTTGACCGTGATTTTCGTTGTCGCGACTCTATTCTTTGAGTCGGTTACCCGCATACCTATTTGAAAGTAACCGGCCTTCTCAAAGGTGTGCTCGATAACTCCAACTTTGCTACTCAACTCGTAGGTTCCATTTCCATCGAAATCGAACTCGAATTTCGCTTCTTCACCGACATGTTTAGACCAAAGTCCATCGATGGCAAATGGTTCATCAACGAAGACCTCACTTGGGGCACTGACCAAGGCAACTGGATTATCTGGAGCCGAAGCCACCACTGTCTCAATCGAATCGATCAATGAGCTTGAAAACCCAGATTTCTTAGCTTGGACATCCGTGACAAAAACACCTCCAGTTGTCTCGACAAGACTTTGCATACTTGCGCTGCCCGACATGGGATTGGGCACTTCCGTTGAGAACCATGAAGTGGCTGACGGAGCTGCCACAACGGAAATAACTGCGCTTAATCCAACTTCATCCTGGACATTGACTATTGGCCCGCCCTGCTGATTCTTGTCAACTCTCACAGAATCAAGAGCCTCTGTGGACTCCACGAGATCAGGTGCCGGACATCCCGGGAAGGTTAAATTCGTCGATGCAAGACTTCCCCAAATGGTTGGTGTCCTCATCATAGTTTCGATATCTTTAAGTGACAGCTGGCTTGAATCTGCGGGCTCTTTCGGGGCAGCATCACCGATCACGACGATATCGCGGATACTTTCCTTTGCCCAAGGTAGCCTCATGATTGCGGTCCCAATACCGCAATAAACAGTCTCGGGAGTTTCTCTAGAATTCTCCGGAGCAATGACCAACTGATCCAGGCACGACTGAACCGCTTCAACTGTTGTGACGAATTCGCAACCTGTAGGAATTCTTGAAGCGAAGTCAACTTCGGGATAGAAATCTCGGTAGTCAATGATTGATACGCTACCGTTCTGCGAGAAGATTCCTTCTGCTGTCGCCTTTGCTTGCGACTTTGCATCTTCTAGGTAGTCAGTCATTGATCTTGTCGTATCTATGACCAGTGCTACTTGAAGTGGCCTTGTGTAATCCTTGCTTGCCTCATCCTCAATAAGCGCGTTTTTGACTATGCCCGCAAGTTGGCGGCCACCATAAATCGCATCTTGATTTTCTTCGGCATCCTTTTGGAAGTACGAACCGTGGACAGTCATTCCCGTTGTTGCTAGACGTAAGACTTCTAAAACAAATAGAGAAGGGTCGATGCTGATATTAAAGTATGGGGCACTCGCTATCGAAAAATCGCAAATTGTGTCACCATTTAGACAAATATCGTATCTATTCTTTAACTCGACAGGCTTTACCCATTCAGGAATAATTGAATCGGTAACTTTCCTGCTTGAAGCTACATTTATTGCTTCCTTTATTCCAGGTGCCGAAGCTAGCAGTGGAAGAATTACTCCCGCCCACAGACCAACACCTGTTCCTTCACTCCCCGAACCTGTATTACTCGGAGGCGCCCAAGGCCAAGAAGCAGGTATGTGGTATGGATCAGCAACAGTGACTAGTCCTCCAACAACTTCTAGCCCAGAGTTAAGCGTGTCAGAAGTTATTCTGGTTGCGATACCTGCGCCCTGTGAATATCCGAGAAGAATCGCTCCATTTGTGGGACAGCCTGAATTTTCGAAGGCTTGATGAAAAGCAATGGTGTCCTCAACCATGAGCTCTAAATTGCCCTCGAGCTTAGCGGTGTAATCGTCGCCTCCAACACCGATTACTTTAATTTTATTAACTATGTCTTTGCTTCCAGAGGCTTGTAAATCTTTTGCGAAATGTTGAAGTAACTGTCCAAGGCGATCGCCCTCCCAGCCATTCGTCGTAAATCCTTTGTACTTTGTTTCATCGCTTGTAAGTTGCGGTTCACTGGTACCTCTAAAAGCGAAAATTGCCAGCTCGCATTGGGTTTCGGCTGCCACGGCTGACTCAGGTGGGCTGGGAACATTCAACGCTAGAAGTGACGCAAGCGCGGTTGCTGCTGTGATGCGACTGATAATTTTCGCAATTCTCATTATTCGTTTGACCTACCTAATGTCAATGCTCTTAGAACTTATCCGAAGCCGGTAGGTGACCTCATACTCACCCGTGACTACTGGCAAGCTGGAGATGCTGTCGTTGCCAAAGAATCTTCTCGTACTGCCGACGCTCGTGCACATAAACTTCCCGAGGCCATCGGTAAGGATCTCGCCGTCCTCATTCATGCTCTGCAATGCTGGAATCGAACGCACGGAACAATCAACTTCTGACGCATCACTGCGGAAGCCCTCGCCATCAAACATGATTTCGATGTCGTTGCAGGATTTCGAAATATTCTCCAGCGAAATATCGGAATCGAAACATTCGTTTACTTTTTGATCAATTAATCCAGATACGGATGAAATTCCGGAACTGGACAAGGTCGAAGGCCAGAACAGGTTTACTCGCTGAGCACGATTTTCGTTGATCTCCGTTGTTTGCGTGTCTATGAATTCATTTGCAGACTCAATAGAGATGCTGTATTTGCCAGGGATTAACGCGAACTTTTGACTTTTCTTTGGTTCCTTCGGTGCCTTAACTTCAATTCCTGCCAGCACATAATTTGATGGTGAAATATCTACAGCTGCAGGTGATGTCGAAACCTCAATCACGGCAAGAGGTGCGCCTTCTTGAATCTTCCACGCATCTGTGAGCAGTGGCGTGAGACTTTCCTTCACGAGTACCAAAGTTCCTTCTTGCTCTTTTCCTCCTGAGGAGTAGCTATACGTGACCGTCGCTAAAGAATCAAAAGATTGCACATCTTTGATTTTCGCGGCAGCAGGAAATTGAGCATGAGCGATATCCCCATCTATCCAATTATCGATAGCAACAGACTCGAGAAACTTCTCTGATAACAAGACCTTTAACTGGGATGATTTGCCTTGACTTACAGAGTCGAGTGCTTGCTGCGCTACTGCCCTAGGGCTATAGATTGACTCCTGAAATATTCCACGCGCCACAAGCAAAATAATCAACACGAAAAGACCTAGAAGGAAGAAAAGAACTATCCTCTTTCTTTTCTCGGAAACATCACGGGTAGACGTAACGTTCTGTATATCTATGTTTTCGGTTTTAACCAGCTTATTCATCCCAATGCCCCCAATAGGGAAAATACCCCCATTAGTTAATCCTAGTCGAAGGCGTAGAGAACAATCTATTAAACAAAAACCGGGCCACGCATTGCGTGACCCGGTTTCTTAGGTGTATTTAGTTGTAGTTACCCGAGAAGTCATCCGACGAGAAAGACTCGAAGTCGACGAAGCTCAGGTCAGCGTCGGTGAAGTCACTCTCAGCCGCGAAGATGCGGTTGGGGTAGCGTTCAGCCTTAGCTTCTTCCGTCGCCTCAACCGAGATGTTGCGGTACTTCGCAAGACCGGTTCCGGCGGGGATGAGCTTACCGATGATGACGTTCTCCTTGAGGCCAACGAGAGGATCGGACTTGCCGTCCATCGCAGCCTGGGTGAGAACACGAGTGGTCTCCTGGAAGGAGGCAGCCGACAGCCACGACTCGGTAGCCAGCGAAGCCTTGGTAATACCGAGGACTTCCTGACGAGCCGAAGCAGTCTTCTTGCCTTCTGTGAGAGCAGCGCGGTTCATCTCGGTGTAACGAGAACGATCAACGAGCTCACCTGGGAGGAGTTCGGTGTCACCGTGCTCAACAACAGTTACCTTGCGGAGCATCTGACGAACGATGACCTCAATGTGCTTGTCGTGGATAGGTACACCCTGCGAGCGGTATACGCCCTGCACGCCACCAACGAGGTGCTGCTGAACGGCGCGAACGCCCTGTACTCGCAGAACTTCCTTGGGGTCAACGGTTCCAACCTGGAGCTGCTGACCGAGTTCAACGTGGTCTCCATCAGAGACGAGGAGAGTCGAACGCTTGAGCACGGGGTAGATAACTGCCTCGTCACCGTTGTCGGGGGTGAGGATTACCTTACGGCTCTTGTCGGTCTCTTCGATGGTGATGCGACCAGCAGTCTCAGCGATAGGCGATGCACCCTTAGGGGTACGTGCTTCGAAGAGCTCCTGAACACGGGGCAGACCCTGGGTGATGTCATCAGCGGATGCGGATCCACCAGTGTGGAAGGTACGCATGGTGAGCTGAGTACCAGGTTCACCAATCGACTGTGCAGCGATGATACCGACGGCTTCACCGATGTCGACGAGCTTGCCGGTAGCAAGTGAACGGCCGTAGCAGGCAGCACATACACCGGTTGCAGACTCACAGGTCAGGACCGAACGGACCTTGACCTCGTGGATGCCCGCAGCGATGAGAGTGTCGATCAGAACGTCACCTGCGTCGTCGCCAGCCTTGGCGATGACGTTGCCCTTAGCGTCGACTGCGTCAGCAGCGAGGCTACGTGCATAGATGGAGTTCTCCACGTTGGCGTCACGGACGAGCTCACCAGCTGCGTTAGCGGCAGCGATAGGCAGGTCGAGACCCTTAGTGGTGCCACAGTCCTCTTCGCGGATGATGACATCCTGCGATACGTCGACGAGACGACGAGTGAGGTAACCGGAGTCTGCAGTACGCAGAGCGGTGTCAGCAAGACCCTTACGAGCACCGTGTGTCGCGATGAAGTACTCCACAACGGAGAGACCTTCACGGTACGACGAGATGATCGGACGAGGGATAATTTCACCCTTAGGGTTGTTCACCAGACCACGCATACCCGCAATGTTGCGGACCTGCAGCCAGTTACCACGAGCACCAGAGGTGACCATGCGGTTAATGGTGTTGTTTGCAGGGAAGTTCTTCTGCATAGCTTCAGCAACTTCAGCAGTGGCGTCGGTCCAGATCTTGATCAGTTCCTGACGACGTTCGTTGTCAGTGATCATGCCCTTCTCGAACTCAGACTGAACCTTCGCAGCCAACTTCTCGTAACCAGCAACGATTTCGCGCTTGTTTGGAGGAGTCAGAACGTCGGAGAGTGCAACGGTCACACCCGAGCGAGTAGCCCAGTGGAAACCTGCATCCTTGATGTTGTCAAGGGTGGCAGCAACCACAGTCTTGGGGTAACGCTCAGCAAGGTCGTTGACGATGCCGGAGATGGTGCCCTTGTCAGCAACCTTCTGGATGTAGGGGTAGTCAGCGGGCAGAGCCTCGTTGAACAGTGCCTGACCCAGAGTGGTGTTGACCAGAACTGGTCCACCGGTGTAACCCTCAGGTGCTTCACCCTCAGCGAAGACAACATCGTTGAGACGAATGCGTGCCATGGCGTTGAGGTCCAGCGTGTGCTGGTCGTGAGCGAGGATTGCCTCAGAAACGGAAGAGAATGCGCGACCTTCACCGGTAGCACCTTCCTTCACGGTGGTGAGGTGGTGCAGACCAATGATCATGTCCTGCGTAGGCAGGGTCACGGGACGACCATCCGAAGGCTTGAGGATGTTGTTCGAAGCAAGCATCAGGATGCGAGCTTCGGCCTGAGCCTCAACCGAGAGCGGAAGGTGAACAGCCATCTGGTCACCGTCGAAGTCAGCGTTGAACGCAGCACACACGAGAGGGTGAAGCTGAATAGCCTTACCTTCAATGAGCTGAGGTTCGAATGCCTGAATACCGAGGCGGTGCAGGGTTGGTGCGCGGTTCAGCAGAACTGGACGCTCGCGGATGATCTCTTCGAGAACATCCCACACCTGGGGACGGCTACGCTCAACCATGCGCTTGGCGCTCTTGATGTTCTGAGCGTGGCTCAGGTCGATCAGACGCTTGATAACGAATGGCTTGAACAGTTCGAGTGCCATCTGCTTAGGCAGACCACACTGGTGCAGCTTGAGCTGAGGACCCACGATGATGACGGAACGACCGGAGTAGTCCACGCGCTTACCGAGCAGGTTCTGACGGAAACGACCCTGCTTACCCTTGAGCATGTCAGACAGCGACTTGAGCGCACGGTTACCGGTACCGGTAACGGGGCGACCACGACGACCGTTGTCGAACAGTGCGTCAACAGCTTCCTGAAGCATGCGCTTCTCGTTGTTCACGATGATCTCGGGAGCACCGAGGTCAAGGAGGCGACGGAGACGGTTGTTGCGGTTGATCACACGACGGTAAAGGTCGTTGAGGTCAGAGGTCGCAAAGCGTCCACCGTCGAGCTGAACCATGGGGCGAAGCTCTGGTGGGATAACGGGAACAACATCGAGAACCATCGCTGCAGGCGAGGTGCCGGTGTTGAGGAAGGAGGAAACAACCTTGAGGCGCTTGATGGCACGAATCTTCTTCGCACCCTTGCCCTCGGTGATCTCGAGACGAAGCGATTCAGCTTCACCTGCGAGGTCGAAGGTTTCCAGACGCTTCTTGATTGCTTCAGCACCCATGAATGCGTCGAAGTACAGGCCGTAGCGGTCTACCAGCTCGTTGAAGACAGCGTCTTCAGGCTTGAGGTCGCCAACCTTGAGGTTGCGGAAGTCATCCCAGACGCGCTCGAGGCGAGCGATTTCTTCGTCGATGGACTTACGGATCTGAGACATTTCCTTCTCAGCTACGTCCTTCGCACGACGCTTCTGGTCTGCCTTAGCACCTTCAGCTTCGAGAGCTGCAAGGTCGTTCTCGAGACGCTGCATGCGGTCAGCAATGCGAGAGTCGCGCTGGTCACCGAGGGTCTTGAGCTCGAGACGAAGCTCGTTCTCCAGACCAGGCATGTCAGCGTGACGACCCTCTTCGTCTACGTCGATAACCATGTAGGCAGCGAAGTAGATGACCTTCTCGAGGTCCTTGGGAGCCATGTCCAGCAGGTAACCCAAGCGGCTAGGAACGCCCTTGAAGTACCAGATGTGGGTAACGGGAGCGGCCAACTCAATGTGACCCATGCGCTCACGGCGCACGGACGACTTGGTGACCTCTACGCCACAGCGCTCACAAACGATGCCCTTGAAGCGGACACGCTTGTACTTGCCACAGGAGCATTCCCAGTCGCGAGAAGGTCCGAAGATCTGCTCACCAAAGAGGCCGTCCTTCTCAGGCTTGAGGGTGCGGTAGTTGATGGTTTCGGGCTTCTTGA
Source organism: Aurantimicrobium sp. (assembly GCF_036667855.1). Classification (NCBI taxonomy): domain Bacteria; kingdom Bacillati; phylum Actinomycetota; class Actinomycetes; order Micrococcales; family Microbacteriaceae; genus Aurantimicrobium; species Aurantimicrobium sp. Next base: position 40,102 of record NZ_JAVWTF010000009.1, read on the forward strand.
CCTCACCGAACGACCAACGACGGATGTCGTCAGCAGTGGCCAGACCGATACGAAGCTTGTCAAAAGCGGTTGCGTCGAGCAATTTAACTCTTTCCTTAGATTCTTAAGTGTCTGACTGGCGTTTAGATCTCGTCGATTGACGAAGACTCGAAACGAGTGGAGATGTTGATACCGAGCTCTTCAGCGGCGCGGTATGCCTCATCGTCGGCGTCGCGGAGGCTGACGACATCGCCAGCTTCGTTGAGAACCTCAACGTTGAGACCGAGGGACTGCATTTCCTTCATGAGAACGCGGAACGACTCGGGGATACCGGGCTCCTGGATGTTCTCGCCCTTGACGATGGCTTCGTAAACCTTGACACGGCCCACGATGTCGTCGGACTTGATGGTGAGGAGTTCCTGGAGTGCGTAAGCGGCACCATAAGCTTCCAGTGCCCACACCTCCATCTCACCGAATCGCTGTCCACCGAACTGTGCCTTACCACCAAGAGGCTGCTGCGTGATCATCGAGTAAGGACCCGTTGAACGTGCGTGAATCTTGTCATCGACAAGGTGGTGCAGCTTCAGGATGTACATGTAACCAACCGAGATGGGCTCGGGGAATGGCTCGCCGGAACGACCGTCGAACAGACGTGCCTTACCGGAAGAACCGATGAGGCGGTCGCCGTCACGAGTAGGAGTCGTGGAGTCAAGCAGACCCGCGATTTCTTCCTCGAGAGCACCGTCGAATACAGGGGTAGCAACCTTGGTACCAGGGGCAGCCTCGAATGCTTCTGCAGGAAGGTTGGCAGCCCACTCAGGTGAACCATCTACCTTCCAACCCTGCTTCGCAATCCAACCCAGGTGGGTCTCGAGGACCTGACCGAAGTTCATGCGACCGGGGATACCGAGCGGGTTGAGAACCACGTCAACGGGGGTACCGTCTTCGAGGAATGGCATGTCTTCAACAGGGAGAATCTTGGCGATAACACCCTTGTTTCCGTGACGACCAGCGAGCTTGTCACCTTCGGTGATCTTGCGCTTCTGAGCGATGTAGACAACAACGCGCTGGTTGACGCCCGAGCCGAGCTCGTCTTCGTCGTTCACTGCGTCGAAGACCTTCACACCAATGATGGTTCCGGACTCACCGTGAGGAACCTTGAGCGAGGTGTCGCGAACTTCGCGGCTCTTCTCGTTGAAGATGGCGCGCAGCAGACGCTCTTCGGCGGAAAGCTCGGTCTCACCCTTAGGAGTGACCTTACCGACGAGGATGTCGCCGGGGCGAACCTCTGCACCGATACGGATGATGCCGCGCTCATCGAGGTTAGCGATGAGTTCAGGGGACACGTTGGGGAGGTCGCGAGTGATCTCTTCCTTACCCAGCTTGGTGTCACGAGCATCAACGTCATACTCCTCGATGTGAATCGATGAAAGGACGTCGTCCTGCACGAGACGCTGCGACAGGATGATCGCGTCCTCGAAGTTGTGACCTTCCCAGGGCATGAATGCCACGAGCAGGTTCTTTCCCAGAGCCAGTTCACCGTTTTCGGTGGCTGGACCATCAGCGATGACCTGACCAACCTCTACACGCTCACCAGCGGTCACGATGACGCGGTGGTTGTAGCTGGTGCCCTGGTTCGAGCGGTCGAACTTACGGAGGAAGTAGTCCTCAGTTCCACCCTCATCGAGCTGAACGGTAACGACATCAGCCGAAACCTCAGAAACGACACCGGCCTTGTTGGTGAGGATAACGTCACCAGCATCGATAGCGGCGAAGTTTTCCATACCGGTACCAACCAGTGGGCTTTCGCTGCGCAGCAGTGGCACAGCCTGACGCTGCATGTTGGCACCCATGAGTGCGCGGTTAGCATCGTCGTGCTCGAGGAATGGAATCAGCGACGTACCAACAGAAACCATCTGGCGGGGCGAAACGTCCATGTAGTCCACCTCAGCGGCAGGAACGAGTTCAACCTCGCCACCCTTACGACGGACAAGCACGCGCTCTTCAGCGAAGTGGCTGTCCTTGGTAAGAGGTGCGTTTGCCTGTGCAACAACGAAGTCATCTTCTTCCGAAGCGGTGAGGTAATCGATGTTCTCGGTTACCTTGCCCTTGACGACGCGGCGGTAAGGGGTCTCAATGAAACCAAAGGCGTTGATACGCGCGAACGAGGCGAGCGAACCAATCAGACCAATGTTCGGACCTTCAGGGGTTTCGATGGGGCACATACGTCCGTAGTGGGACGAGTGAACGTCACGAACCTCAACACCTGCACGCTCACGCGAGAGACCACCGGGGCCCAGTGCCGAGAGACGACGCTTGTGGGTCAGACCGGCGAGAGGGTTGTTCTGGTCCATGAACTGTGACAGCTGTGAGGTTCCGAAGAACTCCTTGATTGCTGCTACAACG
>NZ_JAVWTF010000010.1:0-41300 GCF_036667855.1 Aurantimicrobium sp.
CCACATGACAGCAGTGGTGCTCTGTGATGCGGCTGCGCCGCAGCAGGTGTTTGCCGCACTCTCTGCAGCACTCAACAAGAACGGCCCTGCTGTGTTGGTGCGGGACGCCAGAGCATCTCGCATGGTTGCTGCAGGAGAGACTCCACTGAGCGAAGCTCCGGATGGAACTGCACTGTTGATTCAGACTTCAGGAACTTCTGGCAAACCTAAGACGGTGGCACTCAGCGCTGATGCACTTCGTGCCAGCGCCGCTTCAGCACATGAGCGACTCGGTGGCCCAGGACAGTGGCTGCTGGCGTTGCCCCTCACTTACATCGCAGGAATGTCTGTGTTGGTGCGATCGATAGAGTCCGGTACCGAACCGGTGTTCATGCCTTCGGGCCCTTTCGATGCAAGAACCTTTCTGCAGTCCGTTAGCGAGATGACAGGTACTCGTCGTTACACCGCACTTGTTCCCGTCCAGCTGGCACGAGTCCTCGAGGAAGCAGAAGACAACACTGAGGCACTCGAGTCGTTGCGCACACTGGACGCTGTCCTCATCGGTGGTCAAGCTCTGGAACCTGATCTGCGTGAACGGGCACAGGCACTCGGTGTGAAGATTGTCAAGACGTATGGCTCGAGTGAGACTTCCGGTGGTTGTGTCTATGACGGCGTTCCACTCTTGGGTGTGAACGTGGAGATAGCAGAAGACTCAGGCGAGATCCTGGTCTCGGCACCTCAGCTCGCAACAGAATACGTCGGCGACAATCAACGCACTTCAGATACATTCCAAAATCGGAATGGGGTGGTCTGGTATCACACCGGCGATGCCGGAACCCTAGAAAACGGCGTACTTACAGTGCTCGGACGCCTCGACCGCGTGATTACCTCTGGCGGACTCAAGATAGATCTGGATGCGGTTGAGAAAGTAGTCCGCGGGATATCTGACTGCTCGCAGGCGCTCGTCATACATATTCCAGATTCGGAATGGGGTGTTCGACCAGCGGTTGTTGTGCCTGCCGTTGATGAAGATGCTGAGCTCTCAGCACAGATCTATGACGAGATTGTTGCGGAGCTAGGTCGCGTTGCTGCGCCCAAGGTTGTCTGCTTTATCGATGAGATTCCACGGTTGAGATCGGGCAAGCCAGACCTGCTCACACTGTCTGCATACGCTGCGTCACAGAAGTAGGCTCGGACGTATGAGTAAGACCAGCAAGAAGCACCACGGTTCCACCTCCCACAAGCCTCGCAAGGCAACGGCAGCTGACTGGATTTCTGGTGCACGCATTCGCACTCTGCCTCTTGCCTTTGCCCCGGTTGCGATTGGCTCAGGCGCTGCTGCCCTCACGGATCAGTTCAAGGCACCTGTTGCCCTGCTGTGTTTGGTTGTCGCTCTGGCATTGCAAATTGGTGTCAACTATTCCAACGATTACTCCGACGGTATTCGTGGCACGGATAACTATCGGGTGGGTCCTGCACGTCTGACTGGCTCGGGCGCAGCTGATCCCAAGAAGGTTCTCGCCGTTGCCCTGGCATTCTTTGCGCTATCTGCCGTGGCAGGAATCATCATTGTCGTCCTGACCGCAGCATGGTGGATGTTGGCAGTTGGTGCCGTCGCCATTGTTGCTGCGTGGTTCTACACCGGCGGTCGTCGTCCCTACGGTTATGCCGGACTCGGCGAAGTCATGGTTTTCATCTTCTTTGGTCTGGTTGCCACCGTCGGAACAACGTATGTTCAGACGGGAACCCTCAGCCAAGAAAGTCTCATCGGCGGTATTGGGATTGGCTTGATCTCGTGCGCTGTGCTCGTGGTGAACAACATTCGTGACATCGAAACAGACAAGCTTGCTGGCAAGAAAACTCTTGCGGTGCGGATGGGTCGCACACCCTCAGCTGTGCTGTTCTGCTTCTTGATGATGATTCCGTTTGGAATCGTCATCTATCTTGGCCTGTTCTATGCGGCAGCATTCCTGACGCTCTTCGCGTTACTCGCAGCTCTCCCAGCCTGCTTGATCACGCTGACAGCTAAGACTCCACAGGAATACATCCTGGCTCTGAAGCTCTCCAGTCTGACCGGATTACTTTATGGCTTAGGCCTTGCCTTTACTTTCTTTGGCTAGGCCAGCCTCAACTTCAGCGTCCTCGGCGTCGGCGTCCTTGTCATGGTTGACGTTTTTGGCTGCCCGCTTTTCGTAGAGCGATTCAGATAAAGCGTTACGTGTTTTCGCGAAGAAAATGTAGGAAACACAGAGGCCGATGATGGCCGAGAGGGTGGCGGCAAGCCACGGAATCATTCCGAGCAGAAGCATGATTGCTAGTGGGAGCGCAAAAGCCGCAAGACGCATCAGGCTAAACCAGAGCCACGTAGATTTCTTCACGGCTCAAGTCTAAGCCGAGAAGGATGTGAGCACGCCGAGCACCAACCTAGACTGGTAGCACTATGACTCGTTTGATCATCGTTCTTGCTGCCGTCGCTGTGGCACTCATGGTGTTCTGTCTTGTTGATGCCATTCTCATTGACAGATTCCGGGTTCGTGGAGTGCCCAAGGGCCTGTGGATTTTTATCATCCTCGTGCTTCCGCTTGTGGGCTCGGTGCTCTGGCTCACTGTGGGGCGTGGTCGCAAAAATGGTCCTGGATCCAAGCGCGGTTCGGTTGCACCCGATGACGACATTGATTTTCTTCGAGGGTTGAATACCGATCCTCCAGGTGATGGTCCCCGTGGCTAACCCAGCACCTGCCTCTGTTTTCGCTGCGGAGTTTTTGACACATGTTGTTGAACTTGGTGTTGAGCACATTGTTCTTTCCCCAGGTGCACGCTCACAGGCTTTAGCTCTCGTTGCTGCTGAGCTCGAACGCCGCGGAGATGTCAAGCTACACGTGCGGATCGATGAGCGAGCTGCCGGGTTCTTAGCCCTCGGTCTTGCGGTGGAGTCGCGCATGCCCGCCGTGGTGATTACCACCTCAGGTTCTGCCGTGGCGAATCTTCACCCAGCCGTTCTCGAGGCACACCATGCTGGTGTGCCCATGATTGTGCTCACAGCGGATCGACCAGAAGAGCTCCGTGAGATTGGCAGCAACCAAACCACTCACCAGCACGATATCTTCGGCCCTGCTGTGCGCTTGAGTGTGGACGAACCAGCACCAGTTCCTGGTGCAACGGCAGAGCGTCGCGGAGCAGAGCTTGCTCACGATGCCTTCTATGCCGCAACGGATTACTACGCACCTGGTCCCGTCCACCTCAACGTGGCATTCCGTGAGCCGCTCTCCAGCGCCATTGATGTTCGCCCGGTGGAAATGCTGATTCAATCTGAACGTCGCATCGAACCGGGCATCACCCTCGAGCTCACGCGTGGACCCAACTCAATAGTGATAGCTGGAGCAGATGCTGGCCCTCGCGCAGAAGAGGTAGCTCACGAAGGTGGCTGGCCACTCATTGCCGAGGTCACCAGTGGTTCTCGCTTCGGCCGCAATCTTGTTCCTGCCTATCGTGAACTCCTAGCCAACTCAGAACTCACCTCCCAGATCGAGCGCGTTGTGGTCTTTGGCCACCCCACGCTCAGCCGTGAGATTCCTGCGCTCATCGGTGACTCCAGCACCGGCATCCAAACCATCGTGGTTCGTGGCGCAGCCCCCGAGGGATACAACCCCGGACTCAACGTCTCCTCTTTTGTCAATGACGTGACAGTCGAACCAGGAGAAACAGATCGTGACTGGCTAGGACTCTGGATTGTTTCTGGCCGAGAAGCGTTTGAGCGCTATGAATCAACAGCAATCGATGCAGCACTTGCTACTGCACCGAACGTGACCGCGTCACGCTCAGACAGCATGGAAGATAAGAAGGCCTTCCTGGCGGCGGAACTGGCTGCCTCACGCGTGAAGATTTCTCGTGAGCTTCTTGTCGATGCGGTCTGGCGCTCAACCTGGCCACACGACCGTCTGGTTTTTGCCGCATCGCGCTTGATTCGTGTTGCTGACAAGTTTGTCGGGGGTAAGAAGATCAGCGTACACGCCAACCGCGGCCTAGCCGGCATCGACGGAACCATCGGCACCGGTATTGGTATTGCTCTGGCCACAGAGAATGCCCTGACACGCATTGTGGTGGGGGATCTCGCAGCACTGCATGATGCGGGCTCGATGTTGTTCGGGACCCAGGAAGAACGTCCTCGCGTTCAGGTAATCGTAGGCAACGATGGCGGTGGCACCATCTTTGATGCTCTTGAAGTGGGACAGACTGCTTCTGCCGAGAACATGGATCGCGTGTTCCTCACTCCACAAGAAGTTGATCTTCACGCCTTAGCGGCTGCTTATGGGTGGACTTTCACCAGAGTTACAACCGTGAGTGAACTAGAACGTGCTCTGACCGGTGCCGGCGAAGGGCCTGAACTCGTCGAGGTTGAACTCGAGCGCTAAAGACTTTTTAGCTCAGCGCATCCACGATGGGGCGGAACTTCATTTCTGTCTCCACTAGCTCGTTCGCAGGAATGGAGTCAGAGACAATGCCACAGCCTGCATAGGCAGTGACGATGGAGTCGGTCAGTTGTGCACAGCGCAGTGCGATGGCCCATTCGCCATCGCCGTCTGCGCCAATCCAGCCGACGGGACCGGCATAGCGGCCACGGTCAAAGGGCTCGAGGTCATCAATAACTTCCACAGCCGCAACCGTGGGTGTTCCTGCCACAGCTGCGGTGGGGTGAAGCGCGAAGACCAGGTCGAGTGAGTTGGAGCCGCTAGCTAGGGTGCCCGCGATGTCGGTGGCGAGGTGCCACAGGTTCGGAAGCTTCAAGGTGAAGGGAGAGTCACTCACGGTGAGCTGCTCGGCATAGGGAGTCAGAGCATTGACGACCGAGCGAGTGGCAAAGCCATGCTCGTCCAGATCCTTGTGACTTGATGCCAACTCAGCGGCGTTGCTGAGGTCAGTGGCAGTGTCACTGCCACGTCGGGCAGTTCCGGCCAGTACACGAGCAGTGATCTTGCGGCCGTGCACAGTAATCAAGGTTTCAGGGCTGGAACCGAACAGACCATCCACGCTGAAGGTCCAGCAGTCGGGGTAGCTTTCGGTAAGACGCGTGATGGCCACACGAAGATCCTGAGTTCCTGCCAGCGTTCCCTCGAGCTCACGAGCGAGAACAACCTTCTCCACTTCTCCCGCATCAATACGCTCGACAGCTTTATTCACTGCAGAGGTGAAGCCAGCTTCAGACAACGAGGCAGGGGAGAGGTGAACAACCGGTGCAGCGCCCAGCTGCGCGCTCGCGGTGATGTGCTCGGCAAGAATCTGCTGAGCAGATTCCGACGTCAGTGGCTCAGCGTTCTCGTCAGCAAAACCGATCCTGGTCAGCCAGGTCACCCCAGAGCGCTGTCCCACCACGAGGCGAGGAATGATCAGGACGCTGGGAGTCTCTGAGGTGGAGCGGAAGGCAAAGGTGCCAAAAGCCATCAGGCCAGAGCCTGCCACATTGACGGCGTCACTCACCGTTGCAGCTCCCGCAACTTCACGCCAGGCTGATCCCGCATCTTTGATGCGGGTCTTGCCGGAGAAGCTCAACGTCTTGACAACACCGATGCCCACCATGCCGTCACCGCGTCGCCACCACAGTAGTGGTGAGTCGACGCTGAGCAGGTTGAGCAACTCTGGAGTGACGGTTAACGGAACCGACTCCACACGAAGACCACGGGTTGCTGACAAGCTCACCTGAGACAGCCTACGCTTCAGCCGTAGACTTCTCTTGTGACTACAGCTGACCTTTCTAAGAAGCCCGAAGCCGTTTCGGCAATGTTTGATGACGTTGCCGCTGGTTATGACGTCACCAACAACCTGCTCTCGGCAGGAAATGCACTGTTGTGGCGCATCGCTACCACCCGTGCCGTGAACCCCCAAGCAACTGAACGGGTTCTTGACCTGGCAGCTGGCACCGGCACCAGTTCTGTAGCGTTGGCCAAGTCTGGAGCACACGTCGTGGCTGCCGACTTTTCACCCGGCATGCTCGAGGTGGGACGCCAGAAGCACGGCAGTAATCCTCTGGTGGAGTTCGTTGAAGCAGACGCCACCAAGCTTCCATTTGCAGATAACAGCTTTGACGCAGTGACCATGTCTTTCGGTCTTCGGAATGTTGTGGAGCCCAAGAAAGCTCTTGCTGAGCTCTACCGCGTAACCAAGCCTGGTGGCCGCATCGTGATCTGTGAATTCTCCACTCCACCTGCGGCACCTATCCGTGCCGGCTACAACTTCTACCTGCGCAAGGTCATGCCGATGGTGGCGAAGTATTCGTCCTCGAACACCGAGGCCTACACCTATCTCGCTGACTCGATTGAGGATTGGCCCAACCAGGCAACCTTGGCCACCTGGATTCGTGAAGCGGGCTTCATGAACGTGGCCTACCGCAACCTCACCGCTGGAGTGGTTGCCCTACATCGCGGCATCAAGCCAGTCGCCTGAGCAGGACTAGGCTGAACGGGTGAACGCAAGCGTGAGTGGAGTAGCCGGAGTCTCCGGTCGTCTTTCGCTGCGCCAACGCCTGTTTGCCTCCCCCGAAACTAAGCAGCTCGCCGACACCATCGATGCGGGCGTTGCCACCATTGAAGAAGGCTTGAGCAAAGAGCTTCACTTCACTGATGCTTTGGCCGATGTTTCAGGTCGCTACCTGTTCGGTGCCGGGGGCAAGCGAGTTCGCCCCATGCTCACCCTGCTCACTGCTCAGTTGGGTAATGGCGCAACACCTGATGTCATCACCGTAGCACAAGCAATTGAGATCACTCACTTGGCTTCGCTGTATCACGATGACGTCATGGACGAAGCTCCGCTTCGTCGTGGTGTTCCCAGTGCCCACGAGGTCTGGGGCAACTCCGTTGCCATTCTCACTGGTGACCTACTCTTCTCACGTGCCAGCACCTTGATGACCCGCCTGGGTGAGAAGGCCATGCTGTTGCAAGCAGAGACCTTCGAGCGGTTGTGCCTGGGTCAGCTGCACGAAACCATCGGTCCTCGTCCCGATGAAGATCCTGTCTCTCACTACATCCAGGTTCTCGCCGACAAGACCGGTTCCTTGATTTCTGCAGCAGCACGCTGTGGCATTGTCTACTCCGGTGCTCCACTGGAATACGAAGACGCCATGGTGGAGTTCGGTGACAAGATCGGTGTTGCCTTCCAACTCGCTGACGACGTTCTCGACCTCTCTCCAGAATCTGGTGCAACAGGCAAGCAGGCAGGAACTGACCTGCGCGCAGGCGTTCCCACGCTTCCCACTCTGTTGCTTGAGCAGCAGGCAGCGTCCGACCCTGCTGCCGCGGCACTATTGGCACGCATCCGCGATGACGCCGATGAGGCATCTGCTGAAGCAGATGCTGATCTGGAACTGGCTATCGCTGAGCTCTATGCGCACCCGGTGACGCAGGCCACTCGTGAAGAGGCTCGTCGCTGGGCAGCTGAAGCAGTCGCTGCGCTGGACATCCTGCCTGCAGGACCAGTCAAGCAGGCACTGTCTGCCTTCGCAGAGCACGTCGTATCTCGCTCGGCCTAAGCCATGGCTAAGCCACGGGTTGATTCCGCTGAGGGACACGCTGCAGTTACTGCTGTTCTAGCCGGGTCTTCTGAGCGCACCGATGTTGCTTCTGCGGTGAGATATTTACTCCAGCTCATGGGTGATGCCACTCCTGGTCACACTGTGGAGCTGCGGGTTCCTCCCTTTGGCGCTATCCAGTGCGTGGAAGGGCCCGAACATACTCGTGGCACACCGCCGAATGTGGTGGAGATGGATCCACCCACCTGGATTGCGTTGGCAACCGGTTCACTCAGCTGGGCTGAAGCCTATGACGCGGGCAAAATCAGTGCATCTGGTGTGCGCAGCGATCTCAGTTCTCAGCTACCACTGGCACAATGGTGACATGAGCGAAAAAGAGACCATCACAACCGAACAGGTCACTGTTCGTCGTTCCCCCAAATTCCTCACCTTCATGGTCCTCGGAATTATCGTGGGAATCTTTGTTGCGTTGATTCTCACCTTCGCCCTTCCCAATGACAGCCAGTTCACGCTGACGCAGATCTTTGGCTTCCTGCTGCTGTTCACCGGAACCATAGGTGGAACTCTCGGTCTGATCTTCGCATTGATCGTTGACCGCTACTTTTCTCGCCACGTCACGAGTGCGACGGCAGAGAAGATTTCCGTCACGAAAGACTAGTTCTTTGCCAACTAGCTGAGCTGGTTGCGCTCGACCCAGTCCAAGTACTCGGGAGTGATGGTGCCGGTGACGTATTCGCCGGTGAAGCAGCTGACATCAAGACCGGTAAGGTTGGAGCCTTCCATGATGGCGGCTTCCATGTCAGCGACTTCCTGATAGATCAGGTGGTCTGCACCAAGTTCCTGAGCAATCTCAGGGATCTTGCGACCGTGTGCGATGAGCTCCTGTCGCGACGGCATGTTGATTCCATACACATGGGGGAAGCGCACGGGGGGAGCAGCCGAGGTGAAGGTCACCTTATTCGCTCCAGCAGCGCGAGCCATTTCGACGATCTCGCGAGAGGTTGTGCCTCGCACAATGGAGTCATCCACGATGAGGACGTTCTTGCCCTTGAACTCGGCAGACATGGCGTTGAGCTTCTGGCGGACGGAACGCTTGCGCTGAGCCTGGCCAGGCATGATGAAGGTGCGACCGACATAACGGTTCTTGAAGAAACCTTCGCGGTATTCGACGCCCAGTTTGCGAGCCACCTGCATGGCAGAAGGACGTGACGAGTCAGGAATGGGCATGACTACGTCGATGTCGCCCAGTGGCGCATACTGCGCAACAGTGGCAGCCAGGCGGTCACCCATGCGCAGACGAGTCTCATAAACCGAGATGCCGTTCATCACGGAGTCGGGACGAGCGAGGTAGACATACTCGAACGAGCAAGGACGAAGGATAGGGTTCTCTGCGCACTGGCGTGAGAAGAGTTCGCCATCCTTGGTAATGAAGATTGCTTCACCTGGTTCGACATCGCGCACGATTTCGTAGCCGCCGGACTCAAGAACGAGAGATTCGGAGGCGACCACGTAGTCAAACTTGCCGTTTTCGGCAGGACGCTTGCCCAGAATCAGTGGGCGAATTCCGAAGGGATCACGGAATGCGAGGAGGCCGTGGCCAGCAATGATGGCGATGGTGGCGTAGGAACCTTCAACGCGCTTGTGGAGGTTCTCTACGGCGGTAAAGACGTGCTCGGGACCTAGCTCAGTACCAGAGACAGTTCCCTGAAGTTCGGTGGCCAGAACGTTGAGCAGAAGTTCAGTGTCGCTCGAAGTGTTGACGTGACGACGGTCAATGCGGAACAGGTCGTTGGTGAGTTCACGGGTGTTGGTGAGGTTACCGTTGTGAACCAAGATGATGCCGTAGGGGGCATTGACGTAGAAAGGCTGTGCTTCTTCTTCGTTTGATGCGGCTCCTGCGGTGGCATAACGAACGTGACCGAGGCCGACGTTTCCGAGCAGTGCACGCATGTCACGGGTGCGGAAACCTTCGCGCACCTGACCCTTGGTCTTGTGCATGTGCAGGTGTGAACCATCTGCCGTTGCGATACCGGTGGAGTCTTGTCCGCGGTGCTGCAAAAGCAACAGTGCGTCGTAGATTTGCTGATTGACCGGCTCAGTAGAGACGATTCCGACGATGCCACACATGTGCGGTGGGAGCTCCTGAAAGTCGAGGGGCGTAAAGGAGCTCTATCGAGTTCCTAGTCAAGTCTGGCACATCTTTCCTGAGGATAGACTTGACTCTGTGAGCCAGAATTCTTCCTACGCACGTGCGGGTGTTGACACCGCTGCCGGTGACCTCGCGGTCGAACTCATGAAGGCGTCGGTGAAGGCCACGCACGGTCCCGAAGTACTTGGTGGCGTAGGCGGTTTCGCGGGACTTTTCGATGTCTCCTTCCTCAAATCTTTTGATCGTCCCCTGTTGGCAACCAGCACCGATGGTGTGGGCACCAAGGTGGCTATTGCACAGGCACTCGACAAGCACGACACCATTGGCCAAGACCTAGTCGGCATGGTTGTGGACGACATCATCGTGTGTGGTGCACGTCCCCTGTTCATGACGGACTACATTGCCTGCGGCAAGGTGTATCCCGATCGCATTGCGGCAATCGTGAAAGGCATCGCGGATGCCTGCTCGGCGACTGGTACCGCTCTCGTTGGTGGCGAAACCGCTGAACACCCAGGCTTGTTGGGTGTCGATGACTACGACGTCGCTGGTGCAGCCGTCGGTGTTGTTGAAGCCGCTGATGCTCTCGGTGCTGAGCGCGTGGTCAACGGTGACGTTGTCATCGCGATGGAATCTTCTGGACTGCACTCCAACGGTTATTCACTTGTTCGCCACATCTTGGCCGAGAACAAGCTTGGTTACTCCGACAACTCTGCTGACTTTGGTGGTGTGGTTGGTGAGGTTCTCCTCGAGCCCACACGCCTCTACACCGGCCCACTCGTCGAGGTTCTCGCTGATCCCGCTCTTGCAGGCAGCGTGCACGCGCTCAGCCACGTCACCGGTGGTGGCATCGCTGCCAACCTGGCACGCGTTCTTCCCGTGGGTTCGTGGGTTGAAGTCGATCGCTCCACCTGGTCACCCAGCAACGTCTTCCGTGTGCTGACCTCCCTCTCGGGTGAAACTCTCGAAAGCACCGAAGGAACCTGGAACCTCGGCATCGGTATGTTTGCCGTGGTCAGTGCAGGTTCTGCCTCTGCAGTCGTGAGCAAGCTTTCTGGTCTGGGTATTCCTTCGTGGGTTGTGGGCATGGTCTCCACCTCTGAGCGCGACTTCACCGGCTTTGAGCAAGGCGCCAAGGGTGTCAACGGTGGCGCGGTTCGCCTGGTTGGCAGCTACGCAAACTAGCTCACTGCTGCCGTGCTGATTCCATTACTTGTCACCGGCGTCGTCGGAGGGTTTCTCTCTGGCTTCTTTGGTGTCGGTGGCGGCATCATCATGGTGCCATTGCTCATGATGTGGGCAAAGTTTGATCAGAAGCGGGCATCTGCCACGTCACTGCTCGCTATCGTTCCCACTTCACTCGTGGGTGCGATGACCTATGCCAGCAATCACCAGGTAGATGTCCTGGTCGCCGTGTTTGTGGCTATCGGTGCGATTGTCGGAGCACCGCTGGGTTCGAAGTTGCTCCGCGTTTTACCGGTGGCAGTTGTGCACTGGACCTTTATCACCATGATGGTGATTGAGGCATTCCGACTCCTCTTCGTCACAGATGTAACGCGCGGAAGTTTTGAACTGACCTTCTTTACTGGTGCAGGCCTCATTGGTCTGGGACTGCTGATGGGAGTTGCCTCCGGCATGCTCGGCATTGGTGGTGGCGTGATTGCCGTACCCGTGTTCATGAGTGTGTTTGGTCTCGCACCACTCTTGGCGAAGGGAACGTCACTGCTTGCCATGGTTCCCACAGCAATTGCAGGAACAATTCCCAACCTGAGGGCAGGGCTCGTTGTGCTCAAAGATGGAGTCGTCGTCGGCATTGCTGCCGTGGCAGCATCCTTTGGCGGAGTTGCTCTGGCGTTTATCTTGCCGGATCAACTCTCAGCTCAGCTCTTCGGGCTGTTGCTGCTGGGCGTCGCTATTCAGAGCGCAGTGCGCAGACTGAACAAGCGCGCAGTGAAGAAGTAGTTAGGCGGAAGCTGCAGCTTCGCTTTCTTCATCTTCGTCGTCGGGGTAGAGGTCAGCCCACTTGTCGACGAATTCGTCACCTTCAGAAACGTGACCGATCTCTTTTTCAAGCGCAGAGAGGTCTGTGTTTGGGCTGAAGTACTTCAGCTCGCGCGCAACTTTAGTGTGCTTCGCTTTTTGACGGCCACGCCCCATGCGTAACCCCTTACCTTGCTAACCGGGAAAAATTCACCGGATGACCATTAGGAAAAATCTAAGCGTTAGTCTAACACCGGCTTGGAGCTCTTTAGCTGAGCGGACCGCCACCAAGAAGGTAACCAGCGCCCACAGCCAACAGACCCACTGCTGTGCTTCCGACAATATTGAGCCCAGCCACCATCCAGTGGCCAGCACGAAGTCGTTCAATTGAGTCAACGGCGAAGGTGCTCATGGTGGTGAGACCACCACAGAAACCAGCAACGAGAACAAAGGCAACTTCTGGAGTAACCAGCGCATTTGCCAGCAGTGCTGTGAACAAACCAACCAGAAGCGAACCCACCGCGTTGACCACAAAGATCGCGAAAGGAAAACCATCCTTCTTTGCCGGAGCAAAGACCGTGGCGGAATAACGCAGTCCCGCCCCCACACCGCCGGCAATGATGGCCAAGATGAGCGAAAGGAAGTTCATCTACTTCGCCACCTTTCGGGTGGTGCGCTTTGCTGTTTTCTTCGCAAAGGGTGTTCCCACCCAGATGCCCAGCAGGGCAGCAAACAAGCTGGTTCCAATAGAGAGTGCAAGATAGCCAGCGGTTGCCCACGGGTTTTGAACCAGCAGTGCCTGCAGCATGACCCCAGAGAACGTGGTGAATCCACCGAGCACACCAGGCCCAACAGCTAACTTCATCCAGTGCGGAGTCTTAGGCCTGGTCCAGATGCCGGCGACGAGGAAACCCAACAAGAAAGACCCGATGGCATTAATGACGATGATGCTCACCACCGACAGGGTGAAGAAGATCAAGCTGAGCATGATGTCCAGAAGGATGCGCAAGGCGGTGCCAATGGCACCACCGATCGCAACCGAAAGGACGTCTTTTTTCACGAAAAGAATCTTCTGTTATTCGTCGTCTTTACTGCGCTTGGCAGGAGTGACGGGCTTGCGCGCGATGGGGCGCACAGGTTCACCACGACGGGACTGTCCCGGAACAGGACGTGAACGACGACCGTAGATGATGTCTGTGGAATCCAGCAGCCAGGGAACCAGAGCAATGGCTACACCGTGCTCCATCATCAGCTTCATCTTGAGACGACGAGCCTTGTGGTTGTGGAGGGCATGCTCCCACCAGTGACCCACGATGTATTGGGGAAGGTAGACGGTCACAATCTCGGAACCGTGCGTTGCACGGTGTTCACGAATGTGCTGAATCAGTGGCCAGCTCAGGTCACGGTAGGGCGAGCTGATGATGCGCAGGGGCAAGTGAATGTTTTGGCGGATCCAGTCCAACTCGAGCTTGGCTGTGGAGAGCTCATTGATGGACACGTGCACGGCTTCGATGGAATCGTGACGGGCTGCAATGGCGTAGTCGATGGCCTTGAGAATGGGCTTTTGCATCTTGCCGACCAGCACGATGGCGTGGTCACCCTTAGCGCCGAAGGTGGTCTCTGCATCCACCGCTACTTCGGCTTCGACGTCGCGGTAGTAGCGGTTCACACCAATCATGAGGGTGTACAGAATGGGCATTGCCAAGAAGACAATCCATGCACCATGAGTGAACTTAGTAATTGTCACGATGATGAGAACAGTTGCGGTGAAAGTGGCGCCGGTGATGTTAATCAGACGAGAACGGATAATGCTTCCGCGGTTGTCAGGATTTGTCTTGAGCAATTTCGTCCAGTGCACCACCATGCCGGTTTGGCCAAGTGTGAAGGAGACGAAGACGCCGATGATGTAGAGCTGAATAAGTTGGGTCAGATCTGCCTGGAAAGTTGCCAGGATCACGATGGCGGCCATACCGAGAGCAATCACACCGTTGGAGTAGATGAGGCGGTCACCGCGGGTTTCGAGAGCCTTGGGTGCGTAACCGTCCTTGGCCAATACGGAACCTAAGAGAGGGAAACCGTTGAAGGCGGTGTTTGCAGCAAGTAACAGCACCAGTGCAGTACCCGCTTGGGTGGCGTAGAAGAAAATGGTGTTATTACCGAAGGTGGCGGCAGCAATCTGTGCAATCAGTGAGCGCTGGGGCACCGTTTCACAGTTTGCATAGCCAATGAGGTGGCAAGCGTCCTCGGCGTAGTGCACGTTAGAGATAAACGCCATGGTGATCAGGCCGGCGAAGAGGGTAATAGCGATGGCGCCCATGACGACGAGAGTGATTTGTGCGTTCTTGATCTTGGGAACACGGAAAGCAGGAACGCCATTGGCGATAGCTTCCACACCAGTCAGTGCAGCACAACCGCTGGCGAAGGAACGCAGCAGCAGGAGAATTAGTGCAGCCTGGGCAACACTTTCACCTTCAACCATGTACTGAGCAGACTCAGCAATAGGAGCATCACCCATCAAGGTGCGGGTAATACCCACCACGATCATGATGAAAACGCTGGCAACGAAGAAGTAAGTGGGAATCGCGAAGGCCTTACCCGACTCACGCACACCGCGCAGGTTGATAGCGGCCAAGATGATCACGAAGACCACGGCCAGGAGCACGCGTTCTGGTGCGAGCTCGGGGATCGCCGAGATGATGTTGTCGACACCTGAGGCAACGGACACCGCCACGGTCATGACGTAGTCCACGAGTAGTGCCGAGGCGACAACCACACCAGACTTTTCACCCAAGTTCTTGTGAGCTACTTCGTAGTCACCACCGCCGGAGGGGTAGGCCTTGATCAGCTGGCGGTAGCTGGCAATCACCACAATCATCAGCAAGATGACGCAGGCAGCGATCCAGGGAGCAAAGCTCAAGAAGGCGAGGCCACCGATGAGCAGAATCATCAGGAGTTCTTGCGGGGCGTAGGCCACGGAAGATAGAGGGTCGCTGGCAAAGATGGGAAGAGCGATGCGCTTCTTGAGAAGCTCGCCTTCCAGCATCGCTGTCGGCAGCGGGTCACCAATAATCCAACGCTTAGGTGACTTCGACTCAGGGATAGAACCAGTACCAGTATCTTCAGGACTCACGAACAGCTACTTTACGCCGATTCACCCGGTAGAGAACTCACATTTATTCGTTATAAAGAACTGCCAGACTGTGGAATGTGTATTTCTTAGCTAAAGCCAGTATGAAAAACCGCGCCCTCATTGCGCTGGTGACCATCGTTGTAGCCATCTTCGGAGGGCTTGCACTGACGAACCTCAAGCAGGAATTGGCACCCAGTGTGCAGTTCCCTCAGCTGGCTGTGCTCACTGTCTACCCCGGCGCTGCGCCAGAAGTAGTTAACCAGGACGTCTCTGGCCCTATCGAGACCGCTATTCAGGGTGTTCCGGGTATCGAAAACACCACCGCGACCTCGAGCACCAACTTGAGCCTTATCTCGGTGTCCTTTACCTATGGCACCGACCTGATCATCTCTGAGCAGAAGATCAATCAGGCCATCAACCGCATCAAGTCACAGCTGCCCACTGATGTTGACCCTCAGGTCATTTCCGGATCTTTCAGCGACTTCCCCGTCATGCAGATTGCGGTCTCCAGCGATCTCAACACCCTTGAACTTGCTGACATTCTTCGCTCGTCGACTCTGGCCGAAATTAAGGACGTCGAAGGCGTCCGCGACGCGATCTTGCTGGGTGCTCCCGAAAAGCGTGTCACCATCGAGCCCAACCAGGCAGAACTTCGTGCCCAGGGCCTGACCACCGCGTCCATCAAGGACACCTTGGATGCCAACGGCCTCCTGATTCCTGCTGGTGAAATCACCGAGAACGATCAGACGCTCTCTGTTCAGATCGGTGAACGCATCAACTCGGTTGACGCCATTGCAGCACTTCCCATTACCGGCGCTAACGGTCCTGGTGTGGTCACCATCGGATCTGTCTCGACAGTTGCTCTCACAGACGCACCCACCACCACGCTTTCTCGTGTGAACGGAAAGCCTGCCCTCACCATTGCGGTGACCAAGCTCCCCGCGGCCAACACGGTTGATGTGTCGAAGGCAGTCAACAAGGTTCTTCCCACCTTGGAAACCAGCCTGGGCAACAACGCCGTCTTTACTACTGTCTTTGACCAGGCTCCCTACATTGAGAAGTCAATTGAATCGCTGACCACCGAAGGATTGCTGGGTCTGCTCTTTGCCGTCATCATCATCCTGATCTTCCTCATGTCGATCAGATCCACCCTGGTGACCGCCATCTCCATCCCCACCTCGGTGCTCATTACCTTCATTGGTCTGCAAGCAGCGAACTACACCTTGAACATCCTGACCCTGGGTGCTCTGACCATCGCGATTGGTCGTGTGGTCGATGACTCCATCGTGGTTATCGAGAACATCAAGCGTCGACTGGTGCCTGGTGTTGACCGCGCGAAGGTCATCGTCGATGCGGTTCGCGAAGTTGCCGGCGCCATTACCGCTTCAACAGCCACCACTGTTGCCGTGTTCTTGCCCTTGGCATTCGTCGGCGATATCACCGGAGAGTTGTTCCGCCCCTTCGCACTGACCGTGACCATCGCCCTAGTTGCATCATTGCTGGTGTCGCTCACCATCGTTCCTGTGCTGGCGTATTGGTTCCTTCGCGCACCTTCTGAAACCGGTAAGCGTGCTGAAAAGGCAAAGGCTGCAGAACTCGCTGGAGAAGAGAAGCCCGGCTTCCTTCAGAAGGGCTACCTCCCCGTCATCAACTGGACCCTCAAGCACTCGGTCACCACGATTATTTTGGCTGTTCTGGTCCTCGTGGGAACCGGCGCAATTCTGCCTCTGATGAAGACCAACTTCTTGGGCTCATCTGGTCAGAACACCTTCACCGTGACGGAAGCCATCAAGCCCGGCACCAGCCTGGAAGCCCAGGACGTCATGGCCACTGACATTGAAGGTGCCCTGCTGGACACTCCTGGCGTGGAGATCGTCCAGGTCTCCATCGGTTCTTCCGGTAACGCACTGCGTGACGCCTTCGTCGGTGGCGGCGACACCGCCATCACCTTCTCTGTCACCACCAAGGATGGCGGTGACCAGCAAAAGATCCAGGACGCTGCTCGCGCAGCCGTCGAGAAGGTAGCTGACAAGGACACCATTACCGTGGGCGCTCAGAGCGGCTTCGGCGCTTCGAGCGACATTGCTATCGACATCACTGCACCTAACCAGGAATCACTGGACAAGGCTGCAGCAGCCGTCGACAAGAGCATGCGTTCACTTCCTGCCGTCAAGCAGGTCACCAGCAACCTCACCGAGGCTCGCCCCTACATCGCCGTCACGGTCAACCGTGATGACGCTGCAGCTGCCGGCTTCTCTGAGGTCGCGCTCGCCGGCTATGTTGCTCAGGCCATGCGCCCGACCACCATCGGCACTGTTGTAATCGAGGGAACCACCCTGGACATCTACATCGCCTCGAATGATCCCCCCACCACAGAGGCAGAGCTGGCGGCTCTCACCGTTCCCACGGCCAAGGGTCTCGTTCCTCTGGACACCCTGGCAACTGTCACGGTCAAGGATGGCCCTGCCACCGTGACCACGGTCAAGGGTCAGCGCAGCGCAACAGTGACTGTCACACCTAACAGCGAAGACTTGGGAACTGCTACTGCAGAGGTAACCAAGGCTCTCAAGGACGTGGATCTGCCTTCGGGTGCATCCGCCAAGATTGGTGGCGTGAGTGCCGACCAGGCGGCAGCGTTTAGCTCGCTCGGTATTGCTCTGCTGGTTGCCATCCTCGTGGTCTACATCATCATGGTTGCCACCTTCGGTTCTCTGCTGCAGCCACTGCTGCTGCTCATCTCTGTTCCCTTCGCAGCAACTGGTGCGATTGGTCTCCAGGTCATCACCGGTGTTCCACTCGGTGTTCCTTCCTTCATTGGTCTGCTGATGTTGGTCGGTATCGTCGTGACGAACGCCATCGTGCTCATCGACTTGGTCAACCAGTACCGCAACAAGGGTCTGGCTGTGTCAGATGCTCTCCGTGAGGGTGCCATCCGCCGTCTGCGTCCGATTTTGATGACCGCACTGGCGACCATCTTCGCGCTGATTCCTATGGCTGTCGGTATCACAGGCTCCGGCGGATTTATCTCGCAGCCGCTGGCCATTGTGGTTATCGGTGGTCTGATCTCCTCGACTCTGCTGACCCTGATTGTTCTTCCCACCATCTACAACCTGGTTGAAGGTGGCCGTGAGAAGCGCAAGGCAAAGCGTGCTGAGAAGAAGGCCGCCAAGGCAGGAACTACTGCCTCAGCACCGGTCTCCAAGGAGCCCGTCTTTGACACCCTCGTCGTTGACGACGATGGTGACGATGACACTCCCATTCGTCGCCGCACCCCTTCTGCCTAACTAGGCTGGAGGGATGAAGACATCCCGCCTCGCATTGTGGTCACTGGTTTCAGTGGCCGCAATGTGGGGCGTTGCCTTTGTGGTGATGAAGCCGGCAATTGAGCAGCAACCCTTCTTCGACTTCCTCGCAATTCGCTTCACGATTGCTGCCGCAATCATGTTGGTGATCAAACCCAAGGTGATCCTTGCCCTCAAAGGCAAGATGCTTGCCGTGGGAGCTGTACTGGGAGTTGTGCTGGGCCTGGCCTATGTCACGCAGACCATTGCACTTGAGATGACTACCGCTGCTATCACGGGATTCCTCACTGGAACCTATGTGGTCTTGACCCCTGTGCTGGGCTGGTTGATCTTCCGCCGCAAGGTGGGCATCAAGGTGGCGATCGGTGCCGTGTTGGCACTCATCGGTCTGGGGCTTATCTCCATCACGGGTGTCTCAATCGAAGTTGGTCAGATCTGGGGAATCATCTGCGCCGTTCTCTATGCACTGCACATCGTGGGCTTGGGTCGCTTTAGTTCAGGACTTGATTCCTATGCGCTGACTTTTGTTCAGCTGCTTTTTGTCGCAGTGGTCTGCTGGATTGGCGCTCTGCCCGACGGCTATCAAGGTCCACCCACCGTTGACGTGTGGATGGCCGTGCTGTTCACCGCGATCTTTGCCACTGTTATTGGGTTCTTTGTTCAGACCTGGGCTCAAGCCCAGATGGAGCCTTCTCGCGTTGCCATCATCTTGACCCTCGAGGTTGTCTTCACCGCAGTGGTGTCGGTTGGTGTGGGACAAGAAGTTCTGGCGCTGAAGACCATCATCGGCGGCGCATTTATGGTCGCCGCCATGGTGATCGTGGAAATGCCAACTCGTGGCAAGAAAGAACACATTGCGGGAACCCCCGGTCCTGAAGATGAGGACATCGTTCCTCTTGAGCCTCTCGCCCACTAGAGAAATCGGCCCTGCTGGGGAAGATAAACTGAAGTCATGACTTCTGCACGCGAACAGCTGATCAACTTCATCAAAGAAGAGGCCGTCTTCCACGGTGACTTCACGCTCACCAGCGGCAAGAAGGCCACGTATTACGTGGACTTGCGCAAGATTTCTCTGGATCACCGCGTTGCCCCCCTGATCGGACAGGTCATGTTGGACGTGCTGGCACAGATTCCCAACGTGGACGCCGTCGGTGGTCTCACCATGGGAGCAGACCCCATCGCGACCGCTGTTCTTCACCAGGGTGCTGCACAGGGCCTGACCTATGACGCTTTTGTTGTGCGCAAGGAGCCTAAGGACCACGGCCGTGGTCGTCAGGTTGAAGGACCCGACCTCGTGGGCAAGCGCGTCGTTGTTCTTGAAGACACCTCTACAACTGGTGGATCACCACTCAAGGCCATTGAGGCACTCGAGAAGGTCGGCGCCGAGATTGCTGGTGTTGCTGTGGTCGTCGACCGCGCAACCGATGCTCGCCAGCGCATTGAGACTGCTGGTTACCCCTACTTCTATGCCATTGGTCTGGAAGACCTCGGCCTCGAACCTCAGTAGTCGTGACTGACCTTCCCGAGTCACCTACCCACGAACTGAGCACCTCCGGTGTTGGTCCGTGGATTGGTGAACTCCCGGAAGACCCCTGGTTTGACCCAGAGCTCCTAGAAAAGGGCGATACGCGTAACGTTATTGACCGCTATCGCTACTGGACCATGGAGGCGATCGTCGCGGACCTCGATGAGAAGCGTCACCCCTTCCATGTCGCGATTGAGAACTGGCAGCACGATATGAACATTGGTTCAATCGTGCGCTCAGCAAATGCCTTTGGTGCAGACACAGTCCACATCGTGGGACGCCGTCGCTGGAACAAGCGCGGCGCGATGGTCACGGACCGCTATCAGCACGTGGTTCACCACGACACAGTTGCTGACTTGGTCGTGTGGGCGAAGGCCGAGAACATGCCTATCCTCGCCATCGATAATGTTCCTGGCTGCGTCAAGATCGAAACCTATGCGCTCCCCGAGCGCTGCTTATTCTTGTTTGGTCAGGAAGGACCGGGCCTTTCCCCTGAAGCTATCGAAGCCGCCGAAGCCGTGATTGAGATCACCCAGTTTGGTTCTACTCGTTCTATCAACGCCAGTGCGGCAGCTGCCGTGACCATGCACTCGTGGGTCATGCAACACGTGAAGTTCTAGAAGATCACCATGACGACACGCAACTCTCCTGAAGCCTGGGACAAGCGCTACGCCGAGGCAGAGTTGGTGTGGTCGCAAGAACCCAACGAGTTCGTCGTGGAGTATCTTTCTGAACTTCCTGCGGGCAAGATGCTCGACCTCGGTGGCGGCGAAGGCCGCAACGCTCTCTGGTTTGCCAGCCGTGGCTGGCATGTGGAGAGCTCTGACTTTTCTGCCGTTGCCGTGGAGAAGTTTCTCAAGCGCGCTGAACATGAGGGTCTGACCGACTTCTGCACCGGCACCGCAGTGGACGCGACAAACCCTGAATCCTGCGTGACCAAGCCCGTTGACTTGGCAGTCATGGCCTATCTTCAGATTCCTTCGGCAGACCTCGCTGCCGCGATTGCCACGGCAGCGCAGAGCCTGCGCTCAGGGGGCACGCTGTTTGGTGTGTGGCACGCACGAGAAAACCTAGAGCACGGCTTTGGTGGACCACCAAGTCCCGAGCTCAACCCCACACAAGAAGAGCTTCAAGCTGCGTGTGACACCCTTGGATTGATCGTGCACACCCTGACACTGCGGGATCGATTCTTTGTCTCGGGTGGGGAAGAGCGCAAGGCTATCGACGTCGTACTTATGGCCACAACTGCGGCATAAGTAACCGCAAGAAATAGGCGTTCTCTAGCCGGTAGAATGAATTACTGGCAGGTCGCAGTTGCACAGGCCGTACTAACGACGAGGGGATATCGTCATGCCAGCAATCGTTCTGATTGGTGCCCAGTGGGGCGACGAAGGTAAGGGTAAGGCTACCGACCTTCTTGCTGAACGTATCGACTACGTTGTGAAGTTCAATGGCGGTAACAACGCCGGTCACACTGTCGTTATTGGCGACGAGAAGTACGCCCTCCACTTGCTCCCTTCGGGTATTTTGACCCCCGGTGTTACCCCCGTCATCTCTAACGGTGTGGTTATCGACATCTCTGTTCTCTTTGCTGAGCTTGATGCTCTGAACTCTCGCGGCATTGACACGTCGAAGCTGCGCGTGAGCGCGAACGCGCACGTCATCACCGACTACCACCGCACCTTGGACAAGGTAACTGAGCGCTTCTTGGGTAAGCGCCAGATCGGCACCACTGGTCGCGGTATTGGTCCCACCTATGCAGACAAGATCAACCGCGTGGGTATCCGCATCCAGGACATCTTTGACGAAGGCATCTTGCGCCAGAAGGTTGAAGCTGCCCTCGAGATTAAGAACCACTTGTTGGCCAAGATCTATAACCGTCGTGCGATCTCTGCTGACGCTGTCATTGAAGAACTTCTCTCCTACCGTGAGCGCCTGGCGCCCATGGTTGCTGACACTGCGCTCGAACTGAACCAGGCTCTCGAAGCTGACAAGGTTGTGCTGTTTGAAGGCGGTCAGGCAACCATGCTCGACATTGACCACGGAACCTACCCCTTCGTCACCTCGTCGAACGCCACCGCTGGTGGCGCCTCGACCGGTTCGGGTATTGGACCTAACAAGATTGAGCGCGTGATCGCGGTCATCAAGGCCTACACAACCCGCGTGGGTGCAGGTCCGTTCCCCACAGAGCTCTTTGATGAAGACGGCGAATACCTTCGCGCTAAGGGCTTTGAGTTCGGCACCACCACCGGACGTCCCCGTCGCTGTGGTTGGTATGACGCACCTATCGCTCGCTACACCGCACGTATCAACGGTGTGACTGACTTCGTGATTACCAAGCTCGACGTTCTCACTGGCCTCGAGCAGATTCCTGTCTGTGTTGCCTAT
The DNA here is from genome assembly GCF_036667855.1 of Aurantimicrobium sp. Classification (NCBI taxonomy): domain Bacteria; kingdom Bacillati; phylum Actinomycetota; class Actinomycetes; order Micrococcales; family Microbacteriaceae; genus Aurantimicrobium; species Aurantimicrobium sp. Next base: position 21,970 of record NZ_JAVWTF010000010.1, read on the forward strand.
GACGTTGATGGTGTTCGTCACGATGAGGTTCCGGTGAACCAGAGTGACTTCCACCACGCCAAGCCCATCCTGGAATACTTCCCCGGTTGGACCGAAGACATTACTGGTGCACGCACCTTCAGCGATCTTCCCAAGAACGCTCAGGACTACGTCACTGCACTAGAGGCTATGAGTGGCGCACGCTTCTCCGCCATTGGTGTGGGTCCTGCTCGCGATGCCATCATTGTGCAGCACGACCTCGTTGGCTAAATAAGTTCCCGTCTGACCGCTCGGTCAGAACCACATTGTTCTTGCCCGAACGAGTTCGTTCAGGGCTAGGCTGAAGCTTGTTATGACTACGACTTCAGCAGCTGCCAAAGCGGGCGGTTCACCCCTCCTTATTGCGCTGAAGTTCATCTTCCTTGCCTTGTTATGGGGATCCAGCTTCTTCTTCATCAAGATCGCCATGACTACCCTGTCGTGGGGTCAAGTTGCTTGGTCTCGTGTGGTTGCGGGTGGCATCTTCATGCTCGTGTTCTGGTTGATAAGTCGAGAAAAGCTACCTCGTGACCTCGTCACCTGGGGCCACATCGCTGTGGCCGGTGTCTTCGGTATTGGCATCCCTTTTATCTTCTTCCCCTGGGCTGAGCAGTTCATCACCTCCGCCGTTGCAACAATCTATAACGGTCTGACTCCCATCATGACGGCCATCATTGCGGTCTATGTGTTGCGCGTGGAGAACTTCAACCGCAATCAAGCAGCCGGTGTTCTTGTCGGTCTTGCTGGTCTTGTCGTCGTCATCGCCCCCTGGACTATTACCGACCTGGGGGGAAGCTTCTGGGGCCAGATCGCTGCCCTCAGCGCAGCGGTGATGTATGGATTCTCGGGAACCTATCTCAAGAAGTATGTCTTCCCCCGAGGTGTCTCGGCTAAGGCGATTTCGATCATTGAAGTGGGTGCAGCGACAGTGTTTATCCTGCTGTTGACACCCTTCCTAGCAACTGGTCCACTCACCATTGACTGGACCACCATCATTGCCATCGCCATTATCGGATTCGGTGGAACAGGCCTGGCCTATCTCTGGTTCAACGACGTTCTTGAGTCATGGGGTCCCACCCGTGCTTCTTCGGTGACCTATGTCATGCCCATCGTCGGCGTCATGCTGGGGGTTGTCTTCTTGGGGGAAACCCTGCACTGGTATGAACCCACCGGTGGTGCCATCGTTATTGCTGGTGTCTTGATTATGCGTAGGCAAGTTAAGAACTAAACACTCCTGCGCTAACCTGAAAGCATGGCGCAGAACGAGATGACCCCTGAGGTTGCAGAAGAACTCGCAGGAATTCGCGAGAGCATCGACAACATCGATGCAGCCCTCATTCACATGCTCGCAGAGCGTTTCAAGTTCACTCAGAAGGTGGGCAAACTCAAAGCCACCAACGATCTTCCCCCTTCCGACCCAGCACGTGAAGCGCGCCAGGTTGCACGCCTGCGTGCCCTTGCAGAAGAAGCAAACCTTGACCCCACCTTCGCTGAGAAGTGGTTCCACTTCGTCGTGGAAGAAGTTATTCACCACCACGAACAAGCTCGAGGCTAAGTAATGAGCGGTTTAGAACTGCACTGGTCCGTCAAAGACAGCCTCATTGCCTACATCTCTCGTTTAGAAGACGGTGTTGTTGAAGCACTGGAACCAGCAACTCGAACAGAGTCAGGGTTCACCTTCGTTCTCAACGAGGTTGCCTCAGACTTCAACCCAGAAACCCACACTGGTGTTCTGCAGTTCCTCGGAACTGCCCACTTCACCGGCCACTGGGGCATGATGAATATCACCATCAAGGATCCACGCATTGAGCTGACCTCAGGCCATGGAGTTCTCTCCATTGCACAAGGTGGAATTCTCTCTCCTGAGGCCCACGTTCCTTTTGTGAACGTGAATGTGGTTCCGGGTTCTCACCCGCTCATGCTCACCACAGCACTCACGGCAGAGGGACGCGGCGTCATGGGCGAGCAATACACCGTGGGTCAGGAACTCAGCCCACTCACCTTGAACTGAAAATAACCCTTGCGAACAGGGTTATTTTTCTGAGAAACTCAAATTCTTCGGGTGGGCCCCTGCGATGGGACCTGCTCGAAGCTATTTAAGCCGGCTTCTCACCCTCGGTTGTTGCTTTGAACTCAGCAGTCCCGGTCTTGCCAATGAGGTTCTCTTGGTAAGAATCAGCAGCCGCAACGAGGGGTTCGGCAACGGCTCTGAGTCGTTTGCCTTTCTTAGCGCGGACGAAGCGCACGACGAGGCCGACAATGATGGCAGCCCAAAGGGCACCAATCAGAATTGCAATGAATTGATCCATGGTTCCCCCGAACCTTAGGTTGCCGAAGCTTTGTTAGCCGAAGTACTTAGGAAGTGTATCGTTGCTACGCTGACGAATCTCGTCAACAGAAACCTCGAACAGGCCCTGAACGTCGAGCTTGGCATCTGCTCCACCCTGGTCAGTCACACCGATACGCAGGACAGGGTAGTTGCGTGCTTCGCAGAGGCCCAAGAAGCGAACGTCATCTTCGCGAGGAACAGAGACGATCACACGACCAGTTGATTCAGAGAACAACGCGGTAGCGGCGTCCACACCGTCACGCTCGATGATTTCATCGAGCCAGACGCGTGCGCCAACGCCGAAGCGCATCACGGACTCAGCCAGTGCCTGTCCCAGGCCACCATCGCTGAGGTCGTGAGCAGAAAGAATAAGGCTCTCGATTGCAGCACCATGAAGCAGGTCTGCGAGTTCCTTTTCCTGACCCAGGTCAACCACGGGAGGAACGCCACCGAGGTGGTTGTGGATGGTGTCAGCCCAGGCTGAACCATCGAGTTCGGTGCGGGTGTAGCCGAGGAGGTAGATGTTGTTGCCTTCGTCCTGCCAGGAGGAAGGAATACGACGAGCAACGTCATCAATGACACCCAGCACACCCACAACAGGAGTGGGGTGAATAGGTGCATCACCGGTCTGGTTATAGAAGGAGACGTTTCCACCGGTGACGGGGATCTCGAGTTCCAAGCAACCATCAGCGAGACCAGCAACAGCTTCCTTGAACTGCCACATCACTTCGGGGTTCTCAGGAGAGCCGAAGTTGAGGCAGTCAGTGACAGCTGCAGGAACAGCACCAGAAACAGCTACGTTGCGGTAAGCCTCTGCGAGTGCAAGGCGAGCACCGTTGTAGGGGTCAAGCTGGCAGTAACGGCCGTTCGCGTCGGTGGCGATAGCGAAGCCGAGACCGGATTCTTCATCCACGCGGATCATGCCGGCGTCGTCGGGGAAGCTCAGCGCAGTATTACCCATGACGAAGTAGTCATACTGGGTGGTGATGAGGGACTTGTCAGCCAAGTTAGGGCTGGCAACGAGCTTCAGGAACTGATCCTTGAGGTCTGCTCCCGAGCTGGGGCGAGCCAGTTTGTCAGCTGAGTCAGCCTGCAGAGCATCAATCCAGGTGGGGTAAGCGACGGGACGTTCGTAGACAGGGCCGTCGATAGCGACGGTGCGAGGGTCGACGTTCACGATTTCTTCGCCACCGTGGTGGATCACGAGGCGACCGGTGTCGGTTACTTCACCGAGAACACTGGTTTCTACGTCCCACTTGTTCACGACAGCCATGAACTGATCCAACAGCTCAGGCTTGACCACTGCCATCATGCGCTCCTGGCTCTCCGACATGAGGATTTCCTCAGCGGTGAGGGTGGGGTCGCGCAGGAGTACGTGGTCGAGTTCAACGAACATGCCGCCGTCACCGTTGGAAGCAAGCTCGCTCGTTGCACAGGAAATACCTGCAGCACCGAGGTCCTGAATACCTTCAACCAGGCCTTCGCGGTAGAGCTCGAGGCAGCACTCAATGAGCACCTTTTCAGCGAAGGGGTCACCCACCTGCACAGCAGGACGCTTGGTGGGACCAGTGGAGTCGAAGGAGTCAGAGGCAAGAATCGATGCACCACCGATGCCGTCGCCACCGGTGCGTGCACCGAAGAGAACAATCTTGTTGCCCACACCCGAAGCGTTAGCCAGGTGAAGGTCTTCGTGGCGGAGAACACCGACAGAGAGTGCGTTCACCAAGGGGTTGCCCTGGTAGCAGGAGTCGAAGTAGGTCTCGCCACCAATGTTGGGAAGGCCGAGGCAGTTGCCGTAGAAGCTAATACCGCCAACAACACCGTGCAGAACACGAGGAGTGTCAGGGTGGTCAATGGCACCAAAGCGCAGCTGGTCCATCACAGCAACGGGGCGGGCACCCATCGAGATGATGTCACGGACGATTCCACCCACACCGGTGGCAGCGCCCTGAAAAGGCTCAATGTAACTGGGGTGGTTGTGGCTCTCCACCTTGAAGGTGACAGCCCAGCCCTCGCCGACGTCGACAACACCGGCGTTCTCGCCCATGCCAACCATGAGCTTCTCCTTCATCTTCTCGCTGACCTTTTGGCCGAATTGACGAAGGTAGATCTTTGAAGACTTGTATGAGCAGTGCTCACTCCACATCACGGAGTACATTGCCAGTTCACCTGAGGTGGGGCGGCGACCGAGGATCTTGCGAATCTCTGCGTATTCGTCATCCTTGAGTCCCAGGGCGCCGTAGGGCTGAACCTTGTCTGGGGTTGCGATGGCGTTGTCTACGGTGTCGGCGACGTGGGTGCTCACGCGTCGGTCCCTTCGTTGTGGGTGATGAGGAAAGTGTGTGAGCTCATAGCTTTAGCGTCCTCCGGGAGGACCAAGGATGAGCAGGGTGGAGAAGACGGCAACAATCGCCAGCACAATGACAAGGATCAGTAGCACTGGGCGAGCAAGGAACCAGCGGAAAAGTCGGTCCAATGCCTTTGCATCACGTGGATCATCAGTTGCCTTGGTGCGCCAGGGGCCTTCGAGTGCTCCACGCTTGGCCTGAACCAGCTCAAAAGGAATAGTGGCATAGGGGAGGATCGCGGTGATCACCGCGAGCAGACCCAGCCAGAAACCCCAACGCTGGTTGAATGCAACCAAGATCGAGGTTGCGCCATAGCTAATGAACACCAAACCGTGCAGACCACCGATGGTGGTGAACAGGGTCTGGTCAATACCTGTGGTGGCACGAAGAATCAGGCCCGTGATGAGCAAGGTCCAGGTGCAGGCCTCGGCGATAGCCAGCACAAAGTAAAGCTTGCGAGGGGTGAACCCTGACTTCGTAGAAGTGCTCATGCTGCTTATGCCTTAGAAAGGATGGTGCTCTGAATAACTGAGGTAAAGAACTTGAGGCCATCAAGACCTGAACGCATAGCAACTGCGGTGTCTGGACCAAAGCCTGGCTCGACTGCGTGCTCGGGGTGAGGCATGAGCCCAACCACGTTGCCCGCTTCGTTAGAAACACCCGCAATGTCATCGAGGGAACCGTTGGGGTTCATGCCGACGTAACGGAAGGTGACCTGACCTTTGTCTTCAATGCGCTTGATGGTGTCTGCGTCTGCGACGAAACGGCCATCAGCGTTCTTGAGGGGAATGATGATCTCTTCACCCTGAGCAAAGTCCTTGGTCCACGCGGTGTTGTTGTTCTCCACGATCAGCTTCTGGTCGCGACGAACAAAGGTGCCACAGTCATTACGGCCGTGAGCACCGGGAACCAGGCGGGCTTCTGCCAGCATTTGGAAACCGTTGCAAATACCCAAGACAGGCATACCCTTGTGAGCTGCGTCAATGACCTCAGCCATGATGGGGGCGTGGCTGGCAATAGAACCTGCACGCAGATAGTCACCGTAGCTGAAGCCACCGGGAAGAATGATGGCTTCGACGCCTTCGAGATCGTGAGCACCGTGCCACAGGGCAACAGGTGTTCCACCCGCGAGCTTCACCGCACGCTGAGCGTCACGCTCATCAAGTGAGCCGGGGAAGGTGATGACTCCGACGCGCATTACTTGGCCTCGGAGATGCTGACGACATCTTCGATGACCGAGTTCGAGAGGATGTCCTCTGCGATGGTCTTGGCTGCTGCGAGAGTCTCAGCGGTGACGGGACCGTCAACGGTGAGCTCGAAGCGCTTGCCGATGCGAACACCGGAGAACTGGTTGTGACCTAGGCGGGTAAGTGCGCCAGCGACTGCCTTGCCCTGAGGGTCAAGAATTTCAGCCTTGGGCATTACCTCGACGACGATGGTGGGCATGGGGGTAACTCCAGCGGTTTCGCGAGCAGGGAATACCTCAATCCTACCCGAGGGAGACCAGTGTCTCTTTGACCCTTTCCATGCCAATGAAGACTTCTTCGAAAGAAGTTGTCAGAGGAGAGAGACCAATGCGTAAACCGTGCGGGTCACGGTAGTCAGGAATGATGTCTTCCTTCCACAACAGCGCGTTCACTTCACGCATGTGGGGGTGGTTCAAGGTGACGTGACCACCGCGCTGGGCGGGATCGCGAGGCGTAGCCACGGTCACGCCCAGAGGTGCCAGCACCTCGTCGGTGTAGTCGATCACGAACTGGGTTAGCAGCAATGACTTGGCCCGAACAGCTTCGATGCTGACTTCACCGATGAGCTCAACAGGGTCAATCATGGCCTGCATGCCCACCACTGGGGTGGTGCCGGTGATGAAGCGACGCAGGTCGTTCTCGGGGTCATAACCAGGTTCCATGAGGAACATGTTCTTGGTGCCCCACCAGCCCTGAATGGGCTGTTCAATCTGAGTCTGCAGATCTTTGCGAACATATGCCCATGCCGGAGCACCAGGACCACCGCACAGGTATTTATAGGAGCAGCCCACAGCAATGTCGACGTTCCACTTGTCTAACTCGACCACGACAGAACCAACAGAGTGGCTCAAGTCCCACACAATCAGTGCACCTGCATCGTGGGTGATCTTCGTAATCGCAGGAGCGTCAGCCATAAATCCTGAGCGGTAGGCAACGTGGCTGAGCAGTACCAAAGCGGTGTTGGAGTTCACCACAGCAGCGACCTGTTCTGGAGTCACCCCTGAGGAAGTATCAACTTCAATCCAACGCAAAGTCATGTTGAGCTCATCCGCAATACCTTCGAGCAGGTAACGGTCGGTGGGGAAGTTGTCGGTATCGAGCACAATCTCGGTGTGACCAGGACGGGCGCCAATGGCAGCACGTGCCATCTTGTAAAGCAGCACACTGGTGGAGTCACCGACGAAAGTCTGACCAGGTGCAGCGCCCAGAGCAGCGGCACCGATTTTGTTTCCAAGTTCGAGTGGTAGGTCCAACCATTGCTCATCCCAGCTGCGAATGAGGCGGGTGCCCCAGTCGTGACGCAGGAATGCTTCAATTCGGTCAAAGCTGGCACTCATGGGACGGCCCAGAGAGTTGCCATCGAAGTAGGCCAGTGGCATTCCTGGTGTTGAAGACTGCGTTGCCTCATCGGTGCCAAAGAACTTCGCGCGGTGGGCAGCTAAAGGATCGGCTGCGTCGAGTTCGGCAGCACGGGTGTCAAAGCTGGTGGTCATAGGAACTCCAATGTGTTGTGTTCGACGATACGTGCCGTGGCAAGCCAAGAGGCAAAGTCCTCACAGCTGTTGTCTGAGATTTCAGAGATGAAACTCCGGGGTTCTTCCACAACACCACCATTAGGGACTGGACGACGCTTGTCCCACCATTCCGTCATGGAGTCAAGGAGTTCTTCAGGCCCTAATCCACACCTGCCCAGTGCTCTCAGCTCCCGCACATTGATACCCACGGGCAGAGGCCCGTTGCCAAGGTCGGTGCCATAAAAAACCGTTCCGCCTGCCTCAATAAACTTCGACAAGTTCGTGGATGCGATGGAAAAGGCCTCTGTTACTTCTCCATAACCATGGATGTCCAGAGTGCTCATCCAGCCGTAATTGTTCTTGGCGGCATAAGAAATGAGGTCATCGGAAAGGAGCTCTGTAAAAGGAGTGTGAGCAAGTGTCACGGCTGGGCCAGCCGTGATTGCTCGTTCGGCTTGGCCGGCACCCTCAGCATGAACGATCGGAAGCAGCCCTGCTCTAAGTGCTTCGGTGATGAGTGAGTGAAGAACCTCATCAGAGTGCACAGGTCCCGCATCAGAGTTCAATGTGATCTTGAGGGCAGAAGCTTCAGAGGAAACCTGTGCGGATATAGCTTCAGAGACATCCTCTACAAACAGTGTTGCTCCAGGAGGAGCCCACGAACGGTCCGAGGGATACCCACCCTCTGCCGCTAAAAAGTTTCCGGCCCATTCGATGTCGAGGCCTGGGAGCTCAGCAACAATGTTTCGAAGTTCTGGTGTTGACCACCCCAAATCCAGCACTCGGCCAATGCCTCCGGAACGCAACTCACTGCCATCGAATAGTCCTAGGTGAACGTGAGCATCTCCAAGGAGGGGAAGAACAGTTCCCCATTCCCCGGTTGTGAGTTGTGCACGCCCACCAACCCCATAGGGGTTGGTGCCTTCAGGGAAGAGAGGCCCACACATAAAGAAGCGCTACTTACCAATCTCGGTGCGCACAGCAAAGAGCTCGGGGAAGAAGGTGAGCTCGAGTGCCTTCTGCAAGAAAGGTGCACCAGAAGATCCACCGGTGCCCATCTTCATTCCGATGATGCGTTGCACGGTCCGCAGGTGACGGAAGCGCCAGAACTGGAAGTTCTCTTCCAAGTCGACGAGTTCTTCACACGTTTCGTAGGCTTCCCAGTGCTCATCGTGGTTGTTATAGATCTCGATGAAGACAGGCATGAGTTCGTCGGTGAAAGTCCAGGCTTTGGTCACATCGCGTTCCAGGATGGACGCGGGAACTGCGTAGCCCTTGCGCGCGAGGTAACGCAGGAACTCGTCATAGATGCTGGGGGAGTTAAGAGCAGAGATCAGGAGCTCTTGTGCTGCAGGGTCAGAGTCGAAGACGCGGATCATCTTCTCGTTCTTATTGCCGAGCATGAACTCGATAGCGCGGTATTGGAACGACTGGAAGCCACTGGAGTTTCCGAGCTTTTCGCGGAACTGCGCGTATTCACTGGGGGTGAGCGTGGCCAAAACAGCCCACTGTTCGGTCAGGGTCTTCTGAATGTGCTTGAGGCGTGCCATGCACTTCAGTGCTTGGCCGAGGTCATCGTTGCGGAGGTAGTTAGCAGCACCGATGAGTTCGTGCACCATCAGCTTCATCCAAAGCTCAGTGGTCTGGTGCTGAATGATGAAGAGCAGTTCATCGTGGTGATCGCTCAGGGGCTTCTGTGCTGAGAGAAGAGTGTCGAGATCGAGATAACCGCCATAACTCATGCGGTCAGTGAAGTCGGTGACGACGGTTTCTTCGATGTCGCGGGTGTTGTTTTCTACGCCCATGGGTGGGACCTCCTTGTGGGAACTCATTCACCCTAGCCAGAAGAGGTGATTCTTCGTCAGAGCTGGTGAGAAAAAAGTTTCTGAACTCCCACACACCAATAAAGTTGTTAGTTGAGACAACAAGGAGACACATGAGCATCACTCTAGGTAAAGACGACTGGTGGAAGGGTGCCGTCGTGTACCAGATCTACCCTCGCTCGTTCGCTGACTCGAACGGCGACGGCATCGGGGACATCCCCGGCATTACCTCCAAGCTGGACTATCTGGCAGACCTGGGCGTGGACGTGCTCTGGCTTTCTCCCGTCTATAAGTCTCCTCAAGATGACAATGGCTATGACATCTCGGACTACCAGGACATCGATCCTCTCTTTGGCACGCTCGACGACATGCGTCACCTCATCAATGAGACTCATGCCCGTGGCATGAAGCTCGTGATGGACCTCGTGGTCAACCACACCTCGGACGAGCACCCCTGGTTTGTGGAGAGCTCATCATCACTGGATAACCCCAAGCGTGATTGGTATATCTGGCGCGACGCCGTCGACGGCCACGAACCCACCGACCACCAGGCTGCTTTCTCTGGTTCGGTCTGGCAATGGAACGAAAACACTCAGCAGTACTTCCTGCACATCTTCTCCAAGAAGCAGCCAGACCTGAACTGGGAAAACCCCGAGGTTCGTGCCGCTGTCTATTCGATGATGAATTGGTGGCTGGAGCAGGGTGTGGATGGCTTCCGCATGGATGTGATCAACCTCATCTCCAAGCACCAGGACTTCTCGGCAGCTGATGACTTGTTTGGTCCCTGGATGAACGGTCCACGTATTCACGAATTCCTGCAAGAAATGAACCGTGAGGTTCTGCGCGATAAGGGACTGATCACCGTCGGAGAGATGCCAGGCTGCACGGTTGAACTTGCCCAGCTCTACACCGCTCCCGAACGCCATGAGCTCAACATGGTGTTCACCTTCGAACACATGGACCTCGACACCAACCCTGAAGGGTATGGAAAGTGGGACCTGGTTCCCTTCACCGTGAAAGCACTCAAGGAGAACCTGAATAAGTGGCAGAAGGGTCTTGAGCAGGTTGGCTGGAACTCCCTCTATTGGAACAACCACGACCAGCCACGCATTGTCTCGCGCTGGGGTAATGACTCTGCCGAACACCGGGTGAACTCAGCCAAGGCGTTTGGAACTGTGCTGCACTTGATGCGTGGAACTCCCTATGTGTATCAGGGCGAAGAGATCGGTATGACGAGTGCTCACTTCACGAAGCTGAGCCAATATCGTGACCTTGAGACGCTCAACTGGGCAGCAGAAGCCCCAGAGTTGGGCATCTCTGAGGACTATGTCCTGAAGGCTGTCGGTTACAAGGGTCGCGATAATGCCCGCACGCCCGTGCAGTGGGATGACTCAGTAAACGCTGGCTTCACCAGCGGTGAACCCTGGATCTCGGTCAACACCAACTACCCCGAGATCAACGCGGCAGCGGCAGTTGCCGATGCCGACTCGGTCTTCCACCACTACCAAAAGCTCATCGCTATGCGTCACGGCATGGATGTGGTGGTCAATGGTTCTTTCGACATGCTCTGGATTGAACACGAGCAACTTTTTGCCTATCAGCGAAAGCTCAATGGTCAGACTCTGACTGTCGTGGCCAACCTTTCCAATGAAACAGCAACACTCCCAGAACCCATCGCAGGCGATGCAGTTCTGGGAGTGAAAGATGACGAACTTGCACCATGGCACGCATTCGTCACCGTGCTGAACTAATGAGTTAGGACAGCTGGGTAGCCAGCCTTATCAATGGCAGCGATGACCTCATCCGCAGGGATGGGGGCATCGCTTTCCACCGTGACTTTTCCTGTGGGCAGGTCAACGGCAACAGAGGTGACGTGAGCGAGCTCACCCACTTCTTTGGTGACACTCGCAACGCAGTGCTGACAGGTCATTCCTGTTGCGGTGAATGTTGCGGTGGTCATTACATGCCCGCCAACATCTGCTTCATCTTGTCGATCTCAGCACTTTGGCTTGTCACAATATTGGCTGCGAGTTGTTTCGCTTCGGCATTGTCAGAGTTCTCGATCATCTTGGCCATCTGCAGGGCACCCTCGTGGTGACCAATCATGCCCTCGAGGTAGAGCTTGTCGAACGCAGCGCCTTGGGCATTTTCCAGTGCTGCCATCTGTTCCTCGGAGAGCATGCCACCCATTCCCATGTCATGACCCATGTCCATGCCAGCACCGGAAGATTCAATCCAGTCCGTCATCTGCTTGATCTCAGGTGCTTGGGCATCCTTGATCTGCTTGGCAAGAGCCAAGATTTCAGGGTTGGTGGTGTGTGTCTCAGCAAGGGTAGACATGTCCACTGCTTGCTGGTGGTGAGGAATCATCATCTGAGCAAACATGATGTCGGTTCCAGAGAATCCTGAGGAACTTTTGTTGTTCCCCATCATGCTGCCATTCATCATTCCGTTAGAGTCTTGTCCTCCAATGTTGATGGTGCAGCCTGCAAGGGATACTGCTCCAGCAAGTGCAACGGCAGTGATTCCAGCAATTTTGTATTTCTTGTTAAACATTGTTTTTCCTTTACGTCAAAAAGTGTGTGAACTTCTATGCGCACCAGCGACGGACGTCGCCTACGCACTTTGACGTAAGACTTATGTTCGGGAAATACAGAGTGAGGTGAGATCGACCATCGACGGTGGCCTTGCTCGAGCCACAGTGAGTTTGGAAAGTCTGATCGGTATTGGTTCATGAACTGTGATGACAAAACCACGTGCCAAAGCTTGTTTGCAATATCGCAATCCAAAGATTGTGAGCAGAGTGAGTCCAGCAGTAATCATGATGCTGCCAACGAAGTTCGAAGAAGCCATATTTGGATTTGAGTTTGCAGCAGTTACAACTTCAGATCCAGAAGAGGACATGTTCATGACAGCAGGAGGCACTTCAGCGGACATCTCCATAACGGTTCCGTCCGCCATGACATGACTCATATGTCCTGTGGAATTGGGGCTCATGGCTGAAACACACACCGCGTGAAACACGGGGGCTAAAGCAAAAAGAAACGCCACAGTCACCATCGCGAAGATCGCGGGAAGTACTGACGTACGTTTCATAGCTCTCAGTCTGACAGGCGAACCTATGAACCAGCTAGGAAAGGCTTCCGCCTAGTGGCCTTCGAGGTCTTCTGGCTCTTTCACCTTGTCTAGGTTGAACCAGGGCAGCATCACGTGGACCACGGGACCAATGCTGAAGGCATAGATGACGGTTCCCAAACCAACGGTTCCGCCCATGATCCAGCCAAGCCCCAGCACAACCACTTCAATAGCTGTTCGAACAAGCCAGAGAGGGCGCTGGGTAATACGAACAAGTCCGGTCATTAGGCCATCACGAGGACCAGGGCCTAAGCCGCCGCCGATATACATCGAGATGCCGAGACCGTTGATCAAGATGGCCACGATGAAATAGCCCAGACCCCACCAGAAATCAGGCGCCTTCGGGATGAGAGTAATGAAGAGGTCAATCGAGATACCGATGGTGATGGCGTTGAGAATCGTTCCGATTCCCAGTTTCTGCTTAAGGAAGATCCAGAGAAGCATCACGGCAAAGCCGACAATGACCACCACGATGCCAATGGAGACTCCGGTTGCCTTGGAGAGACCAAGGTGGAAGGCATCCCAAGGGTCCAAGCCAATAGCTGCTTGAAGCATGATGGCAAAAGCAAAGCCGCAGACGATAAGCCCCAGCTCAACCAAGATCACGCGCTTCCACAACGGTGCACCCGTGCGGGGCACTTCGAAGACGGTGTTGAGGAATCGGCGCATAGTCTCAGGCTAGGTGTTCACGAGTATCTGGGAGAAACATCGCCCAAGAATTGTTACGTGGCTAACCCAGCATGCGAGTAATCAGCTCGCGATAGCGGTCTGCTGTGCGCTCGACAATGTCTGCAGGAAGCACGGGTGGCGTGCCGTTCTTGTCCCAGTTCGCGGAGAGCCAGTTGCGCACAATCTGCTTATCAAAGCTGGTCATCTTCTCGGCAGGGGTGGTGCCAGCTGCATAGGCAGTGGCATCCCAGTAGCGAGAAGAGTCAGAGGTCAGAACTTCATCCGCAAGGGTGATCACACCTGTCTCGCGGTCACGACCGAACTCGAACTTGGTGTCGGCAAGGATGATTCCCTTGGCGGCAGCCAGCTCAGTGGCCTTGGTGAAGATCTGAAGGGAAAGATCACGCAGAGCAGTGGCGTCTTCGAGGCCGACGAGTTCGACCGTGCGCTCAAAAGTAATGTTCTCGTCGTGCTCACCAAAGGGTGCTTTCCATGCGGGGGTGTAGATGGGCTCGGGGAGCTTGTCACCATCCTGAAGTCCCGCAGGAAGGGCAATGCCACACACGCTTTGACTCTCCTGGTATTCCAGCCAGCCGCTGCCGGAGAGGTAGCCGCGCACCACGCACTCAACTGGGAACATGTCCAAGTTGGCAACCAACATCGCCTTGCCCTGAACCTCGGCAGGGATCTCTCCCTCGCGCAGGTGGTTGGGGACACCGAGCTGGTCGAACCACCACAGGCTGAGTTTCGTCAGAAGTTCTCCCTTGCCGGGAATGCCGGGTTCAAGAACATGATCGAATGCGCTCACACGGTCACTGGCCACAACCAGCACTCGAGGAGTCGACTCCAGCGTCTCGCCCGTGGGGACATAGAGGTCACGAACCTTGCCCGAATAGGCGTGGGTCCAGCCCTCGAGGTTGAGCTTCTCGCCCCCGGTGAAACCTGACATTACTTGACGACCTTCTTGGCGATGTCGGTGCGGTACTGACCACCCTCAAGCTGAATCTTGGCGAGGCCTTCGTAAGCACGTGAACGTGCTTCGGCGAAGTCCACGCCGCGGCCCACCACGCTCAACACGCGACCACCGGTTGCAATGAGGTCACCATCTTGAACTGCGGTTGCTGCGTGGGTGACGTGAACACCCTCGATGCTGTTGGCGTCATCAATACCGATGAGAACACGACCAGTAACTGGGGTCTCGGGGTAGTTCTCGCTGGCGAGAACGACAGTGACAACCGCTTCATCAGAGAACTCGGGACGAGGTCGTCCTGCCAGGGTTCCTTCGGCAGAAGCCAACATGAGCTCAGACAACGGAGTCTTCAAGCGTGGAAGAACAACCTGGGTCTCAGGGTCACCAAAGCGTGCATTGAATTCAATAACCCGGATGCCCTTGGACGTGAGAATCAAACCGCAGTAGAGCAGTCCCTGGAAGGGGGTGCCTTCTGCTTCGAGCTGACGCACGGTGGGAAGAGCAATGGTCTCGATGACTTCGGTGACAAAGGCTTCTTCGCTTCCGAATTGGTCAGCTAGCCAGGGCAGAGGAGAGTATGCGCCCATGCCCCCGGTGTTGAGGCCTTCGTCATTATCCTTGAGGCGCTTGAAGTCCTGAGCAGGTGACAGAGGAAGAACATCGTGACCGTCAGCAAACATGAACAAAGACACTTCCTGGCCGTCGAGGAATTCCTCAATCAGCACAGAACCCTGAGTCAAGTAGTGCGAGGCGTGAGCAACCGCGGCATCGCGGTCGTGGGTGACCAGCACACCCTTACCGGCAGCAAGGCCGTCGGCCTTGATGACATAGGGAGCGCCGTAGTCATCGAGAGCGGTCTCAGCATCCAGCAAAGTCGACACTTTGATGGCGCGACCAGTGGGAACACCGGCTTCATCCATGATGCGCTTAGCAAAGGTCTTGGATCCTTCGAGAGCAGCAGCTGCCTGGTTGGGGCCAAAGACAGGAATCCCCATTTCGCGCAGCGGGTCAGCAACACCGGCAACCAGGGGAGCTTCGGGGCCAACTACAACTAGATCAACGTCGAGACCCTCTGCGAGGAAGGCGACTGCTTCGGGGTCGAGGATGTCTGTGGTGACACAAGGAACATCGTGAGCGATCCCTGCATTGCCGGGGGCAACCGTGATCTCGTGGTCTGCATTTTCAGCGAGCAGGGCGGTAACAATTGCGTGCTCACGTGCGCCGGAGCCAAGAACCAGGATTTTCACCTCTTAAGCCTATTGCCCCCAGCTAAACTGGGGATTCACTTGACTAACACGTATGAGGATTTATACCCCGTGAACAAGCTTCGTCTGGCCATTGTTGGCGCCGGTCCTGCTGGCATTTATGCAGCAGATATTGCTCTGAAGGCAGAGCGTGATTTCGATATCTCGATCGATCTCTTCGAATCTCTTCCCGCCCCCTACGGCCTCGTCCGTTACGGCGTTGCTCCCGACCACCCCCGCATCAAGGGCATCATCGGTGCACTGCGTGAGGTGCTTGACCGCGGTGACATTCGCTTGTTTGGCAATGTCGAATACGGCGTTGACATCACTATGGATGACCTGAAGAAGCACTACAACGCCGTGATCTTCTCCACCGGCGCCACTAAGGATGTTCCGATGAACATTCCCGGCATCGACCTGAATGGCAGCTATGGCGCCGCTGATTTTGTCAGCTGGTATGACGGACACCCAGATGTTCCTCGCACCTGGCCACTGACCGCCAAGTCGGTTGCCGTGATTGGTAACGGAAACGTGGCACTGGATGCCGCCCGCATGCTGGCAAAGCACGCTGATGATCTTCTCGTGACCGAGATTCCTGACAACGTTTACCAGGGCCTCAAGGCATCTCCTGTGACTGACGTTCACGTCTTCGGCCGTCGCGGTCCTGCGCAGGCTAAGTTCTCTCCTCTGGAACTTCGTGAACTGGGTGAACTGCGCGATGTCGACATGATCGTCTATGACGAAGACTTCGACATCGACCCTGCAAGCCAGGCACTCATTGACTCCAACAAGCAGGTCTTCGTTCTCAACAAGGTGATGAACGAGTGGCGGACCCGCGAAACCGGCAAAGCTTCTCGTCGTCTGCACCTGCACTTCTATGCCAATCCTCTTGAGGTTCTCGGAGACGCTGACGGCAACGTCACTGGATTCCGTTACGAGCGCACGAAGCCAGATGGCAACGGTGGTGTTGTGGGCACGGGAGAGATTCGAGAGATCGACATCCAGGCCTACTACCGCGCCATTGGTTACTACAGCTCTCCGCTGAAGGACGTTCCTTTCGACGCTGCCAAGGGCGTTATTCCTAACCACGAAGGTCAGGTCATCGACGCCGAAGGCACACACATCAACGGTGTCTATGCCACGGGCTGGATTAAGCGTGGACCTGTTGGCCTCATTGGCCACACCAAGAGTGACGCGATGGAGACTATTGCGCACGTACTTGAAGACCAGGCAACCTGGTGGACCCCGGAGGAGCCTGAAGAAGGCTCCATTGTGGACCTCATGGAAAGCCGTGGCATCGAATACACCACTGCTGAAGGCTGGTCTGCTCTGGACGAATACGAGCAGAAGCTCGGTGAACCAGAAGGCCGAGCTCGCATCAAGGTCGTAGACCGCGAGACCATGCTCAAGGCATCACGCCCGGAATAGCACCGTTTCTTTAGAACAACTTCTTCTGAAGGAAACGAGCGAGATATACCAGCGCGAGTAGTGCTGGAACCTCGATGAGTGGCCCCACGATGCCAGCCAGTGCTTCGCCGCTGGTGGCACCAAAGGTGCCAATCGCGACCGCGATAGCAAGTTCAAAGTTGTTGCCTGACGCGGTAAAGGCGAGGGTGACGGTCTTTTTGTAATTCAAGCCCACTGCTTTACCAAGGAAGAATCCGGTCACGAAGGTGATGAGGAAGTAGACCACGAGTGGAATGGCAATGAGGACAACCGAGAGTGGATTGTTGGCTACCTGTTGTCCTTGCAATGCAAAGAGCAGGACGATGGTGGCGAGAAGACCGTAGAGAGCAAAGGGGCTCACCTTAGGAACGAAGGAGTTTTCGTACCAGGAGCGACCCTTGAGCTTCTCACCGATCACGCGAGAAAGGAATCCGGCAACGAGTGGGACACCCAAGAAGAACAGCACGCTGGCCGTAATGGCAGCGAAAGAGAATTCTGCGCTGGTGGTGGGCAGACCTAACCAGCCAGGGAGAACCTGAAGATAGAACCACCCCAGGCCGCCGAAAGCGAGTACTTGAATAACCGCGTTGATGGCCACGAGGAAGGCGCCAGATTCACGGTCACCTCCAGCAAGGTCAATCCAAATCATGACCATGGCAATACACGGAGCAATGCCGACAACAATGAGACCGGTGCGGAATTCAGGTTGGTCAGCCATGAAGATCCACGCCAGCGTGAACATGAGGGCAGGAGCAAAAATCCAGTTCATGATCAAGGTGGGGATAACGAGACGACGATCCTTGGCAACCCGGCTGGCTTGCCCATAACGGACCTTGGCCAGTACTGGGTACATCATCACGAGCAAGCAGATAGCAATAGGAACACTCACGGTCCCAACCGAGAACTCATGCAGGAAGGTGCTCACTCCAGGAGCGACGAAAGAGATGAGTACACCGGCAACCATGGCCAACAGAATCCACACGGGAAGATAGCGGTCAGTAGTGCTCAGGCGCTGATCGAGTAGTTGAGTTTCTACGTTCGAGGTCATCTCTACATTTTCCTTGAGTCTGTTTGCTATGCGGGGCAAGAGTGAAGCCCCATCTGTTCTTTCCAGAACCGGTGGGGCTAAACGGGGTGGGGATTAGCAGCAGCCAGTGTCGCCGCAGCAACCGCCATCGCCGCCCGAGATCATGTTGAGCTTGGTCATGGTGTTCCTTTCTCGCCTGTAAAGATGAGGTGGATAATAAATCGAAAGTTATCGATTCGTTAATACAATAACACTCTCATATCGATATTTGTCAATATATACTTTTGAGCATGGCCATCACAGAAACAGTTGCACCAGCGACCAACACAGCAGAGCTCGCACAGCTATTCAAAGCCCTCGGCGACGAGACGAGACTTAATCTCCTGCTCAAGATCGCCGGAGCGCAGTGCGTGGATGGCGCCTGCATTTGCGACCTCACGCCTGATACGAACCTGGCGCAGAGCACGGTCAGTCACCACATGAAGCTTCTCGTTGATGCCGGACTCCTCAACCGCAGTCAAAAAGGTAAATGGGCGTACTTCTCGCTCACACCCGCGGGCACCAACCTTTTGATGGCCTTGAACTTGGGTCCCGTCAACTCTTCAAACTCCTGCTGCACCGACTAAACACACGAAAGTACACACATGACCACCAAGCCCACTGTTCTCTTTGTCTGTGTTCACAACGCTGGACGTTCGCAGATGGCTGCGGGATATCTTCAGGCACTAGCTGGAGATCGCGTTCAGGTTCTCTCGGCAGGTTCTGCCCCTAAAGACACCATTAACCCTGTTGCTGTCGAAGCCATGCTCGAAGAAGGTATCGACATTGCCCACAACTCCCCCAAGGTGCTCACCGATGAGGCTGTTGAAGCCAGTGATGTGGTCATCACTATGGGCTGTGGAGATGCCTGCAAGTTCTACCCCGGAAAGCGTTACGAAGATTGGCAGCTCGACGACCCCGCAGGGCAGGGCATCGAAGCAGTTCGCCCCATTCGTGACAACATTCGTGAACGTATTGAGCAGCTGATTTCAGAAATCGCACCCGCCAACTAACACCATGTTCACTATTCGGGAGCTCGTTCCAGAGGATCAATCCTGGATTGAGCGCGCAAGCCAGGATTCCGAAATACAGAAGTGGACCGCTAATGGCGGACAGCAAGTAAAGGAATGCCAGGCCTGGGTGATTCTCAAAGACACAGAACCAGTGGGAGTAATCTCACTGCATTCAGTTGATTTACTCACCTCAGCCGCAGACGTCGGTTACTGGGTTGCACCCTGGGGAAGAAGGCAGGGTGCTGCGTCAGCAGCACTCCGACTTGTTGAGGGTGAACTCATCCAGACTCCCGAAGTGAAGAGCATCCAGCTGAGCATTATGGAAGGCAATCACGCCTCTATTGCTCTGGCAACCTCATTGGGTTACGAGCTTGTCTCAGCAGGAACGTGCTCCTGTGGTACGCAAGGAGTTGTTCCAGCGGTGATCTACGAAAAGAAGCTCTAGGCGTCGAAGCGGTATCCCAGGCCACGCACGGTGACGAGATGTTTGGGCTCAGCAGGGTCTGCTT